>CAZWFH010000102.1:0-5604 GCA_964632105.1 uncultured Atribacterota bacterium | reverse complement strand
ACAATCTTAGTCAGGAACTCCCCGAAGTTGATGCTTTTTTAGGAGTCGGAGATTTATTAGATATTGATAATGTAATAAAAAGTGTTTTGCAAGGCAAACAAATTTATACTGTATCTCCCAAACCTAAATTTCTTTATAACCACAATACCCCTCGAACTATTTTAACCCCTCAGCATTACGCCTATATTAAAATCTCCGAAGGCTGTCAAAATAACTGTTCCTATTGCCTGATACCTCAACTCAGAGGAAATTATCGCAGTAGAAAGATGGAAGATATAATTGACGAAGTAAAAATACTTTCTGAAAAACAAAATCTTTCCGAGATTATTTTAATCGGCCAAGATACAACTTTATATGGAATCGACCTCTATGGAGAATATAAATTAGCTGAATTGCTAAAAAAACTTTCTCTTCTCGAATTAAATAATTTGAAATGGATAAGACTTTTATATACCCATCCTGCTCATTATAATGAAGAGTTAATCAAAGTAATAGCCAGTTATCCTAAAATATGTTCTTATCTGGATTTACCTTTACAGCATATAAGTGATAGAATACTAAAAAGAATGAATAGGCCGATTAAAAAAAGATATATTATTTCATTAATTAATAAATTAAGAGATAGAATTTCGAATTTAACCTTGCGTACTACTTTTATGGTGGGATTCCCCGGTGAAACTGATAAGGAATTTGAGGAATTATTGAATTTTGTGAAGAAATTTCGATTTGAAAGGTTAGGGGCTTTTATTTTTTCCCGAGAAGAGGGAATTCCGGCTTATGACTTTCCTCAACAAATTCCTATGCGAATTAAGAAAGAGCGCTTAAAAGAATTAATGTTAACTCAGCAGTCGATTTCAAAAGAAATAAATTTTTCTTATATGGAAAAAGAAATAGAAGTACTGATTGATGAAATAAAATCGGGCAAGCCGAAAATTGCCATAGGACGAACCCAGGCAGATGCTCCGGAGATAGATGGAAAAGTTATAATAAGAGGAAAGAAGGCTCAAGTTGGAAAATTCATAAAAGTGAAAGTGACAGAAGCTCTCGAATATGATTTAGTAGGAGAGATTAGTAAATTATGAAAAATATTGAGGGGAGGGATTAATCTTGATTAAAGAAAGATTGAAAATATTTAGAGACAAAATAGAAAAAGAAAACAAAGAAATCGAATGGTTTTTAGTTACCAACCTAAAAAACTTAAATTATTTAACCGGATTTGATGGAGAAGGATTTGCTTTGATTGGGGCTGATGGTAAAAATTATTTGCTAACTGATTCACGTTATACAGAACAGGCTGAAAAAGAAAGTTCTGATTTTGAAATTATAACTGATGAACCAAAGAAAAAAAAGGCACGCATATTAGCATTGAAAAATATAATAGAGAAAAACAAGATAAAAAGAATAGCTTTTGAAAGCAATAATTTAAGCTATGCTGACTTTAAGAAATATTCTGAAAATTTTGAATCTATAAAATTTCTAGCTACTAAAAACATTATCGAACAGATAAGAATGATAAAAGATAAAGAGGAAATCATTAAAATGAAGAAAGCTGCTCAGATAGCAACGGAGAGCTTAAAGGATGTATTTGAAATAATAAAACCGGGTATAAGAGAGCTTGATATTGCCTCTGAGTTAGCTTATACTATGAGAAAAAAAGGCGCTCAAAAGGAGTCTTTTGAAACAATTGTGGTTTCCGGAGAAAGATCATCTTTGCCACATGGGAAACCTTCTGAAAAAAAGATTGACGAAGGAGAGCTTATAACTATTGATATGGGAGCAAATTACCAGAATTATAATTCTGACATAACCCGTACTATAATTATGGGAAAAGAAAACGAAAAACAAAAAGAAATATTTTCTATTGTCTCGGAAGCACAAAAGAAAGCCCTTGAATTTTTAAAGCAGGGGGTAAGGTGCAAAGAAGTGGATTCTATAGCAAGAAATATAATCGCAAAGAAGGGTTATGGAGAATATTTTGGCCATGGTTTGGGTCATGGAGTAGGGTTAGATATTCACGAATTACCTCGAGTTTCTTTCAGTGATGACACAGTTTTATTACCCGGAATGGTAATTACCATTGAACCCGGTATATATCTGCCTGAAGTTGGCGGAGTGAGGATTGAGGATTCAGTTCTGATAACTGAGGAAAGTTACGAAATATTAACCTGGTTTCCAAAAATATTAAATTTTTGAAAATGTATATGAAAAGAGTATTTTAAAAGGAGAAAGCATTATTATGAGCAGTAATTTAAAGAAGGTAGATCCAGAAATATTTGAAGCTATAAAAAATGAAGAGAATCGTCAAAAATACACCATAGAGTTAATTGCCTCAGAAAACTTTGTTTCCCCGGAAGTGTTAGAAGCCCAGGGTTCGGTTTTAACTAATAAGTATGCTGAAGGCTATCCAGGGAAGAAATACTATGGTGGATGCAAATACATCGATGTTATAGAAAATTTAGCTATCGAAAGGGCGAAAAAGATATTTAAAGCAGACCATGCTAATGTTCAGCCACATTCCGGTTCACAGGCAAATATGGCTGTTTATTTTAGTGTTTTAGAAGTGGGAGACAGCATTTTAGCTATGAATCTTTCTCATGGTGGCCATCTTACTCACGGGAGCCCGGTAAATTTTTCTGGTCGATTCTTTAATATTATTCCATATGGAGTGGATAAAGATACCGGACGAATAGATTATGATAATTTAAGAGATTTGGCTATAAAAAATAAACCAAAATTAATTATAGCCGGAGCGAGTGCCTATCCGCGGGAGATAGATTTCTCTGCATTTAGGTCTATTGCTGATGAAGTAGGAGCCTATTTAATGGCTGATATTGCGCAT
This sequence comes from uncultured Atribacterota bacterium, assembly GCA_964632105.1. GTDB lineage: Bacteria > Atribacterota > Phoenicimicrobiia > Phoenicimicrobiales > Phoenicimicrobiaceae > Sediminicultor. Next base: position 2,765 of record CAZWFH010000102.1, on the reverse strand, counting down.
ATCGCCGGTTTGATTATTGCCGGCCTTCATCAAAGTGCTGTGCCCCATTGCCATTTTGTAACCACAACTACTCATAAAACCTTAAGGGGACCGAGAGGCGGATTGATTCTGTGTAAAGAAGAGTATGGTCGCGCAGTTGACAAAACTATATTCCCCGGAATTCAAGGCGGCCCATTAATGCACGTTATAGCAGCTAAAGCGGTCTGTTTTAAGCAAGCAATGACCCCAGAATTTATGAAATATCAGAAACAAATCGTTAAAAATGCTAAAACCTTGGCTGAAAAATTAGTAGAATTAGGTTATAATTTAGTATCCGGTGGAACTGATAATCACTTGATGTTAGTAGATTTAAGGAATAAAGGAATTACCGGAAAACAGGCAGAAAAAGCTTTAGAAGAAGCCGGAATTACTGTTAATAAGAATATGGTTCCCTTTGACCCTCAAAAGCCTTGGGTTGCCAGTGGAATAAGAATCGGTACTCCTGCAGTGACTACCCGAGGAATGAAAGAGAAGGATATGGGTGTAATAGCCGAGATGATGAACAGAGTCTTGAATGATACTGAAAATCAGAAAATAAAAGTAGGAGTAAAAAAAGAAGTAGAAAGCTTTTGTAAGAAATTTATATAAGGATAGATTCCCGCTTCCGCGGGGATGATATGATGGGAATCGGGAATGACATTGGCAAAGTTAGAATTGAATTACCAAGTTCATAGACAATTGATTTCTAAGTTTAATTATAAACAGGAGTCTTTATTTTGATTTCTACCAGCGATTTTAAAAGAGGTTTAACTATCGAATTAAATGGTGAAATATATAGCATTGTGGATTTTCAACACGTAAAACCCGGTAAGGGTGGTGCTTTTGTAAGAACCAAACTTAAGAATTTAAAAAGCGGACTTGTTTTAGACAAAACATTCAGAGCAGGAGAAAAAATGGAGCAAGCCATAATTGACAAAAAAACCATGCAATACCTATATAGTAATGGTAGTGATTATTGTTTTATGAACAAAGAAAATTATGAGCAAATTTCTTTATCTAAAGAGCAGATAAGTGAAATAGTTGACTTATTGAAAGAAGGTAATGATGTAGATGTTGCATTCTGTAAAGGAGAACTGGTTGGTGCAGAACTACCAAATTTTATGAGTTTAAAAGTTATTAAAACTATGCCCGGCGTAAAAGGAAATACCGTGTCCGGTGCTCTTAAACCGGCCACTTTAGAAACCGGAGCAATAATTCAAGTTCCTTTGTTTATAAAAGAAGGGGATATAATTAAGATAGACACCAGAGAAAAGAAATATATTGAAAGAGAGTAAAATTGTATCGAGTATCAAGTATCGAGTATCAAGTATCAAGTATCAAGTATCAAGTATCAAGTAAAGAAGCAAATAATTAGGGATATTAAAAATTTGAATATCTAAAATTTATTTCTCTAACGAGACACTAGATAAGAGATACTAGATACGAGATAGGGGTGGGATAACTAATGCAGACTGTTAAAACTGATCTGGGAGAAATAAATATTACCAAGGAAACTATCAGGAGTATAGTTAGTTTAGGTTTAGCTGACGTTAAAGGTGTGGTCGGAAACAGAAAGTCAATCATAAAAGAGATAACCGATATGTTAAGGGGAGATGCGAGCGAGAATGAAGTAGAAGAAGCTGTCCGTACTATAAAAGTAGAGATAAAAGATAATAAACCATTGATAAATTTATATATTATTATAAAGTATGGTGTAAGGATACCTGATATAGCTTGGGATATTCAGAGTAGAGTTAAAGAAAGTTTAATAAAAAAATTAAATATAGCGATTAATGAAATAGATATTCACGTTCAAGGGATACAGTTTCCTAAGAAAATACAAAGCAGAAAAGATTTGGTCGCCTCAAATTTATTTGTAAAAGTTTTCTAAATATATACACATGGGGTCTATATACACATGGGGTCTATATATACACATGGGGTCAGGTCTTCACATTTGACATATGTATTTTATATGTCAAATGTGAAGACCTGACCCCATGTAAACGGAGGAGTAATGGGAGGAAGAAGGTTATCCCGAGAAATGGCCTTAAAAACGTTATTTCAGATTGATTTAGTTAATGCTAATATAGAAGAAACACTGAAATACACCTTTAAAAATGGTGTATTTTCAGATGAAGTTAAGGAATTTACTCTAATATTGGTTAAAGGAGCTATAAGTAATTTATCTGAAATAGATAAGACAATTAAGAATTATACTAAAAATTGGTCTTTAGAAAGAATCACTAATATTGATAGAAATATTCTTCGAATGGCAATTTACGAGATATTATACTTAAAAAATATACCCAAAAGCGTTTCCATTAACGAAGCAGTTGAATTAGCCAAGAAATATGGGACAAAAAGTTCTTTTAGTTTTGTAAATGGAGTTTTAGGGAAAATAGATAAAGATGATAAAAGTATGAAGAAAATAAACTGAAGGCTTATGAATAATTATATAGAATCAAAAATATACACAGTTTCCAAGCTTAATAAATACATAAAAAAGATTTTCGAAAATGATTTTAACTTACAGGATATATGGATATTGGGAGAGATATCCAATTTTAAACTGCATTCTTCGGGGCATATGTATTTTGTGCTTAAAGACAAAGAAAGCCAAATTAGATGTGTAATGTTTAGAGGGAACAATTATAGTTTACGATTTATGCCCGGGGACGGAATGAAGGTCAAGGTGCGAGGGGATGTTAGCGTTTATGAAAAAAGAGGAGAGTATCAGCTGTATG
>CAZWFH010000101.1:0-5619 GCA_964632105.1 uncultured Atribacterota bacterium | reverse complement strand
GAGTTAAAGATACTGAAGTGCCTTCTATAGCATCACCAATAAGCCCAACTTCATACCCAACCCAGGTAGAAATTAGAGCTAAAGAAGCTACCGGTGCAGCTGTTGAATCAACAATATAAGAAAATTTTTCTCGGGAAATCCCCAATTTATCGGTTACTGGCATAAAGGCATTACCTACTATTGCAGTATTAGCATAATCATCAAAGAAAATTATTAATCCAAATAGCCAGGCGGTAAATTGCCCGCCACGAGCACTCTTTACTTTATCAGTTATACTTTTAACAAAGGCTTGAGCACCGCCAGAAAGATAGATTAAACCGATAAGCCCACCGATTACGAAGTCAAATAGTAAGATGGTAGCATTCCAACTATCAGCGGCATTCTCTACAATATAGCCTAAGGTTTTAGTAACACCACCTATGGGATTCCAACCTGTCAGAATGGTAGCGCCTACCCATATACCGATAAAAAGAGAAGCTAAAACTTGTTTAGTTAAAAAACAAAGAACAATGGCTACCAATGCTGGTAATAGAGATAGAAATCCGTAACTTTTTTCTACTTCTTCTTCAGCAGCCAATGCCATTCCGGACAATATAAAGAACATAAATATCATCAAAGTCAATAAGAATAAACCCTTATACTTGTTCCAGTGATTCATTTTTTAATTCACCCTCCTTAATTTAATAAATAAAATTTATCAAAACTTAGTTACAGCTGATTTGTTGAGTATTTTTAACCCTTCTATATCACCCCCTGTCTTTTATTTTCTGACTCAAGACTTCTTCTAAATTTGGCTTGCCAATCTCTTGAAGTTCATATTTTACTCTGATCGATTTCTGGTTAATCTTAATAATTCGGGATAAATCAATAGGAGTACCAATAATTACTATATCACAATCAACAGCATTTATAGTATTTTCCAGTTCCTGAATCTGTTTTTTACCATATCCCATTGCCGGCAACAGTGTACCTATCCCGGGATATTTTGTATAAGTATCTTTGATGGTGCCAATGGCATAAGGGCGAGGATCTACAATCTCTTTTGCCCCATATTTTTGAGCAGCCACCACTCCTGCACCATATTTCATCTCGCCATGAGTTAAAGTGGGACCATCTTCAACTACCAATACTCTTTTACCTCTGATAAGTTCGGGATGGTCTACCGTAAGTGGAGAAGCAGCTTCGATTAAAATTGCTTCGGGTGCAAGCTGGTGAATATTTTCTCTAAGCTGATTTATTTTGTCTAAGTCAGCAGTATCTATTTTGTTCATCACTACCACATCCGCCATTCTCAGGTTAGCCTCTCCGGGATAATAAGTCATTTCATGACCGGCTCGATGGGGGTCGGTAACTACGATATGTAAATCCGGCTTATAAAAAGGTAAGTCGTTATTTCCTCCATCCCAGACAATTATATCAACATCTTTTTCTGCTCTTTTTAATATTTCTTGGTAATCAACTCCGGCATAAAGGATGTTACCTCTATCCAGATGAGGTTCATATTCTTCCCTCTCTTCAATAGTACAATTATAACGGTCTAAATCAGCATAAGTTTCATATCTTTGCCAGATCTGTTCTCTAAGATCACCATAGGGCATAGGGTGTCTTATTACTGCAATTTTATATCCTTTCTTTTTTAAGATATCTGTTACTTTGCGAGTAGTTTGACTCTTCCCGCAGCCAGTCCTTACCGCACATATAGACACCACAGGAAGGTTGGATTTTAACATAGTGCTCTTGGGTCCCATTAATCTAAAGTCAGCACCATTGGCCAACACGATTGATGCCTTATCCATAACATACTGATGGGGAAGGTCACTGTAAGCTAAAATTACCTGGTCGATCTGTTTCTCTCTTATTAGATTAGGCAATTCCTCTTCTGAATATATGGGAATACCTTCGGGATATAAAGGGCCGGAAAGTTCAGCAGGATACTTTCTGCCTGCGATATCCGGGATTTGAGTAGCGGTAAAGGCGACCACCTCATAATTTTTATTATTTCTAAAGTATACATTGAAATTATGAAAATCTCTTCCAGCAGCTCCCATTATTAAAACTTTAGTTTTACTCACTAAAAATTCCTCCTATAGTACTATTTTATTTATTCGACGTAACTTTCAAAATTCCTCTTTTTTTATCTATTTTTTTTTTAAATTTTTTATTAAACTTTAGCTATTGCCTTCTCCAATACGTCTAAGGCCTCATCTAACTGTTCATCGGTAATCTCCAAAGAGACCAACATCCGCAAGATATTTTTACTAATTCCCGCAGTAGGTACAAATACTCCATTCTTTAAACATTCCTGAACAACTTGAGCTGTCTCCTGGGTGGCAGGTTCTTTGGTCTTCTGGTCTTTTACCAATTCTATAGCCCTCATCGCTCCGATGCCGCGAATCTCTCCTATTATGGGATAACTGTCTTTCATTTGAAGGAAGCGTTCTTCCAATCTTTCTCCAATCTTTAGCGCTCTGTCTAAGAGATGTTCTTCTTCGATAATCTTTATTACTTCCAATGCTGCCCGGCAAGCTACCGGGTTACCTACATAGGTTCCGCCGATACACCCTCCGGGGAGTGAATCAGTAATCTCTTTTTTAGCGATCACTGCCGAAAGAGGCAAACCCGCAGCTAAAGATTTAGCCAGACAGATTATGTCTGGTTCTATGTCCCAATTTTCTATAGCGAAAAACTTTCCGGTTCGGCCTATACCGCTCTGGATCTCATCGGTTACCAGTAACATACCGTATTTATTGGTCAGTTTTCTTAAGTATTCTAAAAATCCCTCCTGGGGGACATTGAATCCTCCTTCTCCCTGGATAGGTTCAACCACTATAGCAGCGACAGATTCAGGAACTACAGTATTACTAACTATCTTTTCAAAATCTTCAATTTTAATAGAGGGATGATAGGGAGTAGGGAAAGGAAATCGGTATATATCAGAAGCAAAGGGCCCAAATTTGTATTTGTAGGGCATAGCTTTATGGGTCATAGTCATAGTAAGTAAGGTGCGGCCATGGAAAGCATTTTCAAAGACAATGATAGCCGGTCTTTTGGTATGAGCCCGGGCAATCTTTACCGCATTTTCTACTGCTTCTGCACCGGAGTTAAAAAAAGCGGCTGCCTTAGGAGTATTACCGGGAGCCAGCTTTACCAGTTTCTCGGCCAGTTTTACCAGAGATTTATAAGGGACAGCGGTGAAATCGGTATGCAGATATTTTTCTGCCTGGTCTTTAACCGCGGCTACTACTTTCTTATGGGTATGCCCTACGGCCAGACATCCCCAACCGCCGGTAAGGTCGATAAACTGATTACCGTCTACATCAGTAACCAATGCTCCCTCGCCATGGGCAATATAACAGGGAGAGAGGGAACTACCCATAGGCTTAGCTACATATTTTTCTCTCCTTTGGGCAATTTCCTTAGACTTTGGCCCGGGTAAACTGGTTTTAAGGGAAATGAATTTGGTCATATAATTGTGCCTCCTTTAATCTAAATTTTAAATTAGTCGATAGTGAATAAACCTAGCGTGGAGCGTATAGCGTATAACGTATAGTTTTGGATTAATAAAATGCTTTTCTTAACTAAATTAAAAGATTAAAACGGAAAGCGAAAAGACATAATTTAAAACTCAAAACTTTTTTCATATATACTATTACTTTTAAAGTAGGGGTCGGATAAATCCGACCCGTTTTTATTGCGGGTTCGATGAATCGAACCTGATTTTTCACAAGGGCAGACCTCTACGAAACAAGGAAATTTTTATACAATTAAACTACCCTTTAGTATCTTATTATATCTTCTTATAAACCTCAAGTATATTTATCTTTCTCCTCTTCAACTCTTCCAAGAAATTTTTATAGATTTTTCCTTCTATGGCATCTTCGGGAGCCACTATTCCTTTCTTGGTTATCTCTCCTTTTCCTAACATTACTGTGGCAATAGCTTCCGGGAAAGCAGTAACTCTCCCCATGGCAGAAATACCGCTTTTAGTATCTGCCTCTTCCCACATATAGTAATCAATCCTCATCTTCTGGCCATCTTTTATTCCGGTAACTGTATTCCACATTACACAGACATCAGTTTCACCTTCTAAGGGCTGAAGTTTGGGAGTCATTATGTGGGATAAAAACTCACGAGGAGATATCTTTGTTCTTTTAAATTCTATTGGGGCTGAATCTAACATACCGCATTCTTTTAACACCCCTGCTCCTTCCCAATGACCCGGCCAACGGATGGTTTTTTCCGCACATTCTTTAAGTTGTGGGCGGGTATAAAGAAAACTGGGCATTCCCGGAGTAATAGCACAGGCCAACTTCTCATCTACACCTAATTGGTTAAATCTAAATTCCTCAAAATCCCTCATGGCATCTACTTCCACAATTTTACCGTTTTTAACTACATCTACTTTAACCATATATTCTCTTAAAACATGTTCAAAGGCCCAGGTAATCATATATTTCAAGGGATGATTTTTAGCAAATTCTTTAGCCGGAATACCTCCGCATCTGGCTATAGCTGAATCTGCCTGGTCCATTTTCTTGATGCCTTCACCCAAAGTAATATTAGTTAAGCCGGGAGCAAAACCCATTCCATCGATAAAAGTTACTCCATTTTTTATTGCTTTTTGATGAAGTGATTCTCCGTATTCATCCAAGGTCATTCCATTGGGAATTTCTAAACCCTCAACCTCATATTTATCCGGTTTCCTATGATATTCTTCTAATATATCCACAATATTAAGTCCGGCCTCAATCGCCATATTTACTACTTTATAGCTGCTCCTTCTATCTGGCAGGGCAATTGCGCCTACATCGTACTTTTCCATTAATTTCATAGTCTCTTTGCAATTATTAACATCAACAGTATGGAGCACTATCTTATCACTATTTATCCATTTTTTAGTTTTTTCCAGTGCATTCTCCCTCCTACCGGTAATTCCTATAATTCCCACCTCTCCAACTTTGCTATTTTTGGCTAAATCCCAGGCAATAGCAGAGCCTATCTTTCCTGATCCTCCAAAAACTAAAACCTTCATATTCTTTTCCTCCTTTTCTTGGTTACTTAGTTAGATAGTTAACTGGTCGGTCAGTTTTAAGATGATATTTGCTAATAAAAATCTACCAAATAAAATAGGCAATTAATGATAGAGTCTTCATTAATTGCCTGACTTTATTCCCCTTAGTTTAGATGAAGTACTCTACCTTAAGGCAGCGCTCCATCTAAATCCGGGAACAGATTTGATGACAGTCTTACAGTTGTTCACTGTAAGCCCAGTAAAAAGATTTTTTATATAATCCTTTTACTTCGGCGGAAATACCTTTCAAGATGAATTTTAATCCTTCATCTTTACTTATTATTATCCGCACCTCTACCTCACACCTGTATTAGTGTAAGTCAATACTAATTTATTAATATAATTATATCAATTTTCTTTGAATATTCAACCACTTCCTTCTTATTAATTTACCAATTATCCAATTGACCAATTTGCAAGTTAATTAGATTATATTTCTTCTATACTTTCTTTGTAAAATATATTTCTTTTTTCTAATTCTTCCATTACCTTTTGATATACTTTGTGTTCTCTCCCTATATATTCTGGCGGGCAGACTCCCGGATATT
>CAZWFH010000100.1:0-5744 GCA_964632105.1 uncultured Atribacterota bacterium | reverse complement strand
GAAAGTCTAACACCTGCTCAACAAATTATAAAAATTGTAAATGGGGAGATAACTTTAATATTAGGGTCCAAACAAAATGACCTTACTGTAAGTCCCGCTCCTCCCACTATTATAATGTTAGTGGGATTGCAAGGAACCGGTAAAACTACCACAACCGTAAAGTTAGCTAATTACTGCAGAAAAAAAGGGTATTCGCCGCTCTTGATAGCAACAGATATATACAGACCGGCAGCCATCGAACAGCTGCAGGTATTAGGTGAGAAATCTGATTTACCGGTTTTTTCCATAGGTAAAAACGAAAGTGCAGTAAATATTGTTAAAGCTGCCATAAGTTACTCATCTAAAAAAAATTACGATGTGTTAATTATTGATACTGCCGGAAGATTACATATAGATGATAAATTAATGAATGAATTACAAGAGATTGATGAAAATATTCCTCTTCGGGAAAAATTATTGATAGTAGATGCTATGGCCGGACAGGATGCAGTAAATTCAGCTAAAGTATTTTGTGATAAAATCAAAGTAAGCGGAATTATTCTGACTAAATTGGATGGTGACACTCGGGGAGGAGTAGCCCTATCCTTAAAAAAGGTTTTAGGGATACCTATTAAGTTTATAGGTATAGGCGAAAAGGTCGATAACTTTGAACCTTTTCATCCGGAAAGAATGGCCTCTCGAATATTGGGTATGGGTGATGTCTTAACACTAATAGAAAAAGTTGAAACTGCTTACAGTAAGGATGAATTAAAAAAATTAGACAAAAAGATGAAGGACCATAATTTTGATTTAAATGATTTTTATTTACAGCTAAAAAAAATGAAAGATATTGGTTCGGTAGATCAGATTATGGATATGGTTCCGGGATTTAATAATTTAAAAAATAGAATAGATGTTACAAAATTAGGAGATAGAGAGGGTGAACTAAAGAAAATTGAAGCTATTATAAGTTCAATGACTGTTGAAGAAAGGGAAAATCCTTCTATAATTAACGGAAGCAGAAGGAAAAGAATATCCAGGGGGAGCGGAACACAGCTTCCCGAGATAAACAAATTGTTAAAACAATTTTATCAAATAAAAGGAATGTTTAAAAAGGGAGCAAAACTAAAAAACCTTTCTTTTAATTAAAATAGAATATAACGTATAGCGAAAAACGAAAAACGCAAAGCTATAGCTAAAAATTTAAAATTAACTATGCAGTATTGTATATTGAGTTTTATTTATCTTATCCGATGTACTATATAACGAAAATGAAAAACTAAAGAATTAAAAACAAAGCTTAAAATTTAATATCTATGAAAAAATTTTGAATTTTGAATTATGCTTTTTAGCTTTTCGCTTTAAGCTTTTCGCTATATAGTTATCACAAAAAATCAGATCTTTCGTATATAAACTATATTTCAGTTTATTAATAAAAAATACAAAAAAAATGTAAATAACAGAATGGAGGCAAAATTAATGTCAGTAAAAATTAAACTTAGAAGAGAAGGTGGCAAGAAAAAACCTTTTTACAAAGTAGTGGTAATTGATTCGAGGAAAGCTTGTAATGCTAAATTTATAGAGCAATTAGGGTATTATCAACCACTTTCTGAACCTTATATTTTTAAGATTGATCAGGAAGCAAGTTTAAAATGGATTGAAAAAGGTGCTCAACTTTCAGCAACAGTAAAAGATCTATTTAAAAAAGAAGGAATATTGAAAAATAGATAAAACAGCAAGGAGATTATTTTGAAAGAACTTATTGAATTAATTATAAAAGGAATTGTGGACAATCCAGACAAAGTAGAGATAAATGAGGTTATCGGTGAAAAATCATCGATATACGAAGTAAGAGTTGATTCCGATGATATCGGTAAAGTAATTGGAAGGCAAGGCAGAAATATAAAGTCAATAAGAACAATAGTGAATGCTGCTGCGCAAAAGGACGATAAACGAGTGGTTGTCGAAATTGTCGATTAGAATTAGCGTATAGCGTTTAGCGTAGAGCGTATAGTGATTTAGTATCGAGTATCAAGTATTGATTATTGAGTGAAGAAAATTAGTTTTTAGTTATCGAATATAATTTTATTAAGATTTTTGTCATTATGAAAGAGTGAAACGAGTGAAGCAATCTCAATTAGATTGTTAAAGCTTTGCCCGGCAATTATATTTAACAATTTATATTTATTTTCACGCTAAACGAGATAGATGATATAGGGAGAAATTTTATTGAGGGAAGAATTTATTATGATTGGTAAAGTGGTTTCTACCCAGGGTAATAAAGGGGAAGTTAATGTTTTGCCCCTTACCGATTCAATTGACAGATTTAAAAATTTAGATAATGTTTTTTTAAGAAATAAAAATAGCCAAACAATATTAAATGTAGAGAAAATAAGAATAAGAAAAGATGCGGTTATTTTAAAATTAAAAGATATAGAAAATATTGAAGAAGCCAAGATGATAGTAGGATCTTTTCTTGAAGTTGAAAGAAAAAATGCTGTAAAGCTACCAAAAGACACTTATTTTATATATGAAATAATTGGTCTTGAAGTATACACAGAAAATAATATTTTTCTGGGAAAAGTAGAAAATGTTATAAGTACAGGTAGCAATGATGTGTATGTAGTTAAAATAAAGGATAAAGAGGAGTTATTTATCCCGGCTATTCGTGAAGTTGTAAAAAATGTTAATTTAGAAAAAAAACGAATTACCATAAACATGGTAGATGGATTAATATGATAAATGATTGTTTAGAAATTAATATATTAACTATTTTCCCCAATATGTTTAAAGGCCCTTTTTCTGAAAGCATATTAAAAAGGGCTCAAGAAAAAGGATTAATAAAAATAAATCTAATTGACATTAGGGATTTTACCCTGGATAAACATAAGACTGTAGACGATTATTCTTATGGCGGAGGGCCTGGTATGGTTTTAAAGTCTCAGCCAATTTGGGATGCCGTAGAGGTGATAAAAAAAAACAGACCCTCGTTACCTTTAAAAATTATAATCACTTCTGCTCAGGGGAAGATTTTTAACCAGGTGATGGCTAAGGATTTATCAAAAGAAAATCGCTTATTAATTATTTGCGGTCGATATGAGGGTATAGATGAACGGATACCTCAACTTCTTGATGCAGAGGAAGTATCAATTGGTAACTTTGTAGTTAGCGGAGGAGAATTACCGGCTATGTTAATGGTAGATGCAATTTCGAGAATGATTACCGGAGTTTTAGGAAAAGAAGAATCTATGGTAAATGATTCATTTTATAACGAATATCTTGATTATCCTCACTATACCAGACCTGATGAATTTAAAGGTTTTAAAGTTCCGGAAATATTACTTTCAGGTAATCATAAAGAAATTGAAAAATGGAGAAGAAAACAGTCTCTATTAAGAACTTTAATCAGAAGGCCTGAAATTTTTGCAAATAAAAAATTATCTAAAAGAGAGTTAGCTCTAATAAAAGAGTTAGAAAAAGACTTTGAGGAAAATTAAGGTAAAATAATTAAATTATTTATTAGTATATCGTATCGCGTATTGCGTATGAGTATCGCGTGAAGAAAAAAGCAATAGTAGCGTATAGTGAGAAAAGTAGAATTCAGTAGACAGAAGCCAGAATATTAAAAAGGCAAAAAAGATAAAGAATAAAAATACAAAAAATGAGAGGACATATAGTGTAAAAATAGCGTATTGTGAAATAATTAAAAAATGTTATTTAAAAAATAATTAGGAAGGATGATTTTTATGGTTGATTACATTAAACAATTAGAAGAAGAACAATCTAAAAAAGAGAATAGCGAATTTGCACCTGGAGATACAGTGGAAGTACATCAAAAAATTATTGAAGGCACCAGGGAGCGAGTACAGGTTTTTAAAGGAATAGTTATAGCTAAAAAACATGGTGGAACCAAGGAAACATTTATAGTAAGAAAAATATCCAAGGGTGTTGGGGTAGAAAAAATATTTCAACTGCATTCACCGAATATTGTAAAAGTAGTGGTTTTAAAAAGAGGGAAAACGAGAAGAGCAAAACTATATTATCTGAGAGACAGGGTAGGGAAGAGAAGCACCGTTAAAGAAAAAAGATAATTAAATGGTATGCAAGGCAAAAGATAGAAAAGTAAAAATAACAAAAAGAATAATTTGTAGTTATCAGAGAAAAATAGAAAGATTATATAAAGAAAGATTAAGAATTTATAATCTCTATAGTTGTGAAAATCGATTAAAGATTAAAGGGTACTCTTTAGTTGCCGGGATAGATGAGGCTGGCAGGGGGTCATTGTCCGGGCCGGTAGTAGCTGCCGCAGTAATTCTACCCTGCCGATTGTTTATTCCCTATATTAAAGATTCTAAAAAGTTAACTTCAAAAAAAAGAACAGAATTATATTATTCTATCTTAAATAGTGCAAAAGATGTGGGAATTGGTATTGTAGAAGCTAAAATTATTGATAGAATAAATATCGCCCAAGCTTCTTTTTTGGCAATGAAAAAAGCAATTTTAGATTTAAAAGAAATGCCTGATTATTTATTAGTGGATGGCTTTAAAATTCCTAACCTGAATATTTTACAGATACCGTTGATTAAAGGGGAGGATAAAAGCATATCGATTGCCGCAGCCTCTATAATTGCTAAAGTCTATAGAGATAATATTATGGTTAAATATGACCAAAAATATCCACAGTACCTTTTCAAAAAAAACAAAGGTTATGGTACAGAAGAACATCTTAAGGCATTACTTAAGTACGGACCATCAGAGATACATAGAAAAAGCTTTAAAAGAGTTATAGTGTAGCTAACTTAAAATAGGAAATTAATCATTAGCATAATTCGTATCTCGTATCTCGTGAATCGTATCTCGTGAAGAAATAAGTATTGAGTATATAGTTATATAGTGAAGTTGGTTAGCCAGTTAGCCGGTTTACCGGTTACCCGGTTGAAGAATAAAAATCATGTTAGTTAACTGTATCAACTAACTCTCATCTTCCAACTGAAAACTTGAATCTTGTATTTATACTAACGACTATTCACTATTCACTAACGACTAATTAATATTATGAAAATAGATGATTTTTAAAGATGGATAATATAAATATAGGAAAATATGGCGAAGACTTAGCTTGTAAATATTTAGAAACTAAAGGTTATAAGATAAAAGAAAGGAATTTCCGTACTTTTTTAGGAGAAATAGATATTATCAGTGAATATAAAAGGGATATTATCTTTGTGGAGGTAAAAACCAGGCGTTCTGATAAGTTTGGATATCCCGAAGAAGCAATAAACTATAATAAACAACGAAAAATAATTAAAAACGCTTTATGCTATTTGGCCAAATACAATCTTTGGGAAAATAATTATTGTTTTGATGTAATATTGGTCAGCATCTCTAACCATAAAGAAATAAAAAGAATAAAACATATCAGGAATGCTTTTTACCTTGATAGTAAATAAGTATCGAGTATATAGTATTGAGTATATAGTAAAGAAAAAGCGTATAGCGAAAAACAAAAAGCGCAAAACGTAAAGCCATAACTCAAAAATTAAAATTTAAATATATTGTTTTATCTATTGAGTTTAATCTTTTTTATCTCGAATATTATTGGGCACGATATATCGTAGCCCTATTTCTAAATTCTGATTTTCTTAACGCGATACTCGATACTCAATACGCGATACTATTCACAAAAAAAGTAGGTGTTTTTTTGTTATCAAAATTATATAGTGCGGCTATATTCGGAGTAGAAGCCTTTATGGTAGAAATAGAAG
>CAZWFH010000099.1:0-5749 GCA_964632105.1 uncultured Atribacterota bacterium | reverse complement strand
AATATTTAATTAATAAAATAGACATATTACTATTAATGACCGTTAATCCGGGTTTCGGCGGGCAGAAATTTATTCCGGAGATGATTACTAAAATAGAAAAGGCGAGAAAAATGATAGATAATCAAAAAAAATCGATAAGTTTAGAAGTTGATGGCGGAATAAATTTAGATAATATTTCTGAGGTGATTAAAGCCGGGGCAGAAATAATTGTGATTGGTCAAATCATATCTAAAAGCGCAAATCCTGAAATGACCATAAAGAAAATAAAAAATCTTCTAAATTAGAAATAAGATTAAGAACTGGGAGTAACTGTTTTGAGAAAACCTGTTGTTGCTATTATCGGAAGGATAAATGTAGGGAAATCGACCCTATTTAATAGAATCACCAAGAAAAGAACCGCTATTGTGGAAAACGAACCTGGAATTACCAGAGATAGGATATATGCAGAATGTAAATGGAAAGGAAAGCAATTTATTCTGGTAGATACCGGAGGCGTGGATTTTATAAAAAGAGAAGAAATGCAAAAAAAAATAACTGTTCAGACTGAATTAGCTATTGAAGAGGCAGACTTAATCATATTATTGGTCGATATCAAAGAGGGAATAAATCCGGATGATTTTAAGGTGGCTAAAGCGATTAGAGAAAAAAATAAAACAAGCATCCTGGTAGCCAACAAGGGAGATGTAAAGGGAAGTGAATTAAAATTATATGAGTTTTACGAATTAGGATTCGGAGACCCTTATATTATTTCAGCAGAACACGGATTAAATATTGATGATTTATTAGATAGAATAATATCCTATATTTCAGAAATAAAAATAGAATCAGAAGAAGAAGAAAACCTAATAAAAGTATCAATTCTTGGAAAACCCAATGTAGGAAAATCAAGTTTATTAAATCGTATTTTAGGAGAAGATAGAATAATAGTAAGCGAACATCCCGGCACCACCAGAGATGCTATTGAAATAATTTTTAAACATAATTCATTAAAATTAATATTTATCGATACCGCAGGCTTGAGAGGCAAGGCGAAACCGAAAGAAGATGTTGAATATTATAGTACATTAAGAACTTTTGAAGCGGTAAATAATTCAGATATAGTGTTATTGATATTGGACTCTACTCAGGGAGTAAGTATGCAAGATAAAAAAATAGCAAATTATATTCAAAAAGAAAGAAAAGCCTGTATTGTAATATTAAATAAATTTGATTTAATTAAAGATAATATAGATAAAAAATTATTTATTGATGAAATAAGATATGAATTGTCCTTTTTAAAAAAATCTCCCATTATAATGACTTCTGCCATAACAGGTTATAATATTGATAAAATTATTTCAAAAATTAAAGAAGTTGCTTTACAATATAGTAGAAAAATTCCTACTTCGGTATTAAATGCTTTTATAAGAGAAGTTATTTCTAAAAATCCCCCAAAATATGTAAGGGGGAATACCTTAAAAATTAAATATGCTACTCAAACAGGGATAAAACCACCCAAATTTCTATTATTTGTAAACAATACTAAATTAATGTATACTTCTTATCACAGATATTTAGAAAATAAAATTTATGAAGCCTTTGGTTTTGAAGGCTCACCTGTAGTTATTAATTTAGCGAAAAAAGGGGGGGGAAAGGAAACAGTATGAAAATTGCTTTAGTCATTATAAGTTGTTATCTTTTAGGTTCCATACCTTTTGGCTATATTGTGGGTAAATTATTTAAGAAAGTAGATATAAGAGAATTCGGGAGTGGAAATATAGGGGCAACCAACGCTTTTAGGATATTGGGACCTACATTAGCTTCTTTAGTATTAATTGGTGATATCGGTAAAGGTATTTTTTCTATCTATTTAGTACGCTTTTTAAATATTGATAGTACATTATTAGCTATTGCGGGGTTAGCAGTAATATGTGGCCATGATTGGTCTTTGTTTCTTGGTTTTAAGGGCGGTAAAGGGATAGCTACTACGTTTGGAGTTGTATTTGCTCTCAATCCGATAATATCAATTTTAGCAGTACTAGTATGGGGGATTGTTATAATAGCAACAAGATATGCCTCCTTATCATCTATTTGTGCTATAATTTCAATTTTTGTTTTTACAATTTTATTCAAGCAGCCTTATGAATATATCGTATTTAGTGCGATAATTTTAATTCTTGGTATTTTTAAACATAAAGAGAATATTAAAAGATTAAAATTAAAAAAAGAAAGAAAAATCGGAGAAAAGATCAAAATAAATTAGTCTTTAGTGAATAGTGAATAGTATTTAGCAACAAAGCGAAAAACGAAAAGCGCAAAAGGTAAAGCCATAGCTCAAAATTTAAAATTAAATATATTGTTTTGCTCATTGAATTTCATCTTTCTTATCTTGCATGCTATATAGCAAAAATAAAAAGATAAAGAAGTAAAAACAGAACCTAAAATACAATATTGAGAGAAAAAGTTTTGAATTTTGAATTATGGTTTTTCGCTTTTCGTTTTAAATTTTTAGCTGTATAATGATAACTGAAAACTTTTATTTAAAACCTACGACTATTCACTAACGATTAATTAAAGTTGAAAGAGGAAATATGTCCAAAGTCATAATCAGTGATACACAAAATAATGAAATATCCGAAATAATAAAAAATGTTTTTGAGATATTTGGGGTAAGGGATAAAGTAAAAGATAAAAAAGTCTTAGTAAAGCCAAATCTATTAGGACCATTCCCTCCAGAGAGAGGGGTGACTACTGACCCAAGAGTAATATCTGCAATTGTTCAGGAATTAAAAAAGTGTGGATCTAAAGAAATAGTAGTAGGAGATAATTCCGGGAGCATTCATTTTGACCCCTTAAAAATCGCAAAAATTACCGGAATATTAGATGCTTCTGACGATTGTTATAGTAATATTGCCGGGGAAGTAGTCGAGGTAAAGGTAGAGTCAGAATTTATTGAAGAATTATTTATTTCCAAAATAGTTAAAGAAGCAGATTATGTCATTAATGTTCCAAAATTTAAAACCCATGGTTTAACCACTATTACCGGTGCCATAAAAAACATGTTCGGTATTATTCCGGGAGGGAAGAAGGCAAAATTACATACCTATGG
This sequence comes from uncultured Atribacterota bacterium, assembly GCA_964632105.1. GTDB lineage: Bacteria > Atribacterota > Phoenicimicrobiia > Phoenicimicrobiales > Phoenicimicrobiaceae > Sediminicultor. The sequence continues at coordinate 2,661 of CAZWFH010000099.1, read as the reverse complement.
TCGCTCCATTAAAGGATTTGCTGAACTTTTAGTAGATATTTATCAGATAAGAATTCCTGATTTAAATATTATGGATGCTATAATCGGTATGGAAGGTGCTGGACCTACTAATGGGAAAACACGAGTTATAAATAAAATAATAAGCAGTGATAATGGTATTTCTCTTGATTCTGTTATGGCTGCCATGATGGGACTTAAGCCTGCTACAATTGAGCTATTACAGGTTGCCAAAGAAAGAAATTTAGGGGAGACAGATATCTCCAATATAATTATTGATGGAGAATTAGAAGTAATTTCGGGGTTTAAAACACCAAATAATGGTATTTTGCAAAGAATAAGAAAAAAAGCGACTCCTTATATATTTAATTTTGCGTCGGTTAAGCCGATAGTAAATCATAATAAATGTAAAATATGTAAAAGATGTATTGAAGTTTGCCCTACTTCAGCGATGAATTTAAGCAATAAATTTCCAGAAGCGGATAGAAAGAAATGCATTTCTTGCTTTTGCTGTGAAGAACATTGTCCTCATGGTGCAATAATATTACCTTCATGGCAGCAAGATATTTTTAACCGATTAAAAGGAAAATAAAAAAATCACAAGAAAAAAGGTTCTGAAGGATAAAAAATGACTAAATATTTAGTGATAGTTGAATCACCAACTAAAGAAAAAACCTTAAAAAAGATATTAGGTAAGGATTATATTATTAAATCAAGTAAGGGGCATTTAATTGATTTACCTAAAACAAAATTAGGAATAGATATTGAAAATGACTTTAAGCCAGAATATGTGGTTATTCCTAAACAAAGAAGTGCATTGAAAGAATTAGAAGAAAGCGTTAAAGGTAAAGAGAAAGTATTTTTAGCTACTGACCCAGATAGAGAAGGTGAAGCAATTGCCTGGCATATTGCTCAAAGATTAAATGTTAAGGATGCAAAAAGCAGAGTTAGTTTTAACGAAATAACTGAAAAAGCTGTATCTCAGTCCATTAAAAATCCGAGAGAAATTAACCTTAATATGGTTAACTCCCAAAAAGCCAGGAGATTATTGGATAGATTAGTGGGTTATAAGGTTAGTCCATTATTATGGAAAAAGATTGGCAAAAAATTAAGTGCAGGAAGGGTACAATCTGTAACATTACGCATAATATGCGAAAGGGAAGAGGAAATAGCTAAATTTAAAATAGAAGAATATTGGACAATAAATGCCTTGTTTAAAAAAATAGAAGATGAAAAGGCAGAGCCTTTTGAGGCAAAACTTTTCTCGGTAAATTCTAAAAAAGTAACTATTAATACTAAAGAAGAAGCCACAAAAATTTGTGAAGAAGCAAAAAATCAGGATATCTATATAAAAAATATAAACAAAAAGAAGGAATTTAAAAATCCCTATCCACCATTTACTACCAGTACTTTACAGCAAGAAGCGTATAATAAATTGAATTTTCCCATTAAAAAAACTATGTTCATAGCTCAACAATTATACGAGGGTATCACCTTAGGCAATAAAGGAAATATCGGTTTAATTACCTATATGCGTACTGACTCTATAAGAGTATCTGATGAAGCGAAGAATGAAGCGAAAAAATATATTGAAGAACATTATGGTAAAGATTTTGCCGGATTATCTCAAAATTTAAAAATAGGAAAAAATAAAATAAAAAATGTAAAGATTCAGGATGCTCATGAATCCATCAGGCCTACCTATGTATTCAATCACCCGGAATCAATTAGAAAATATTTAACTTATGACCAATATAAATTATATAATTTAATCTGGAAAAGATTTGTAGCGAGCAGGATGAAAGCTGCTTATCTGGAAAAAATTACTATAGATATAGAAGCAGGAAGGTATATCTTTAGAACTTCCGGCTACCGGATACTATTTAAGGGATATATGATTCTATATGGCCAAAATAATCAAGATTTAGATAAAATCCCTAATCTTGAAGAAAAAGATAAGCTTAAATTGTTAAAAATTAAGGCAAATCAATCTTTCACCAAACCTCTTCCCAGATACACAGAAGCCAGCCTGGTAAAAAGATTAGAAAAAGAAGGAATAGGACGACCCAGTACATACGTACCAACTATAAGTACCTTACAATATCGGACATATGTGGAAAAAGTAAATAAAAAATTTAAACCTACAGAATTGGGGATAACTGTAAATTCTTTTTTAATTCAATATTTTTCCGATATTGTAAATGTTGCTTTTACTGCAAAAATGGAAAAGCAGCTCGATGAAGTCGAATCTGATAAAAAAAAGTGGGAAAATGTTTTAGATAAATTTTATAAGGCATTTTCTAAGGATTTAGAAAAAGGAAATCAGGCGCAAAAAATTGAAATGCCAAAAGTATTCAGCGATGAAATATGTGATAAATGTGGCAGTAAAATGTTAATAAAAAATGGACGTTTTGGTAAATTTTTAGCTTGTTCAGGATTCCCGAAATGTAAAAATACAAAACCCTTTTTAGATAAAATTGGCGTGTCCTGTCCCGAGGAGAGCTGTTCGGGTGAGATTATTAGAAAAAAGACCAAAAAGGGGAGGATGTTCTATGGGTGCAGCAATTATCCTAAATGTTCTTTTGTAACCTGGAATAAGCCGATTAATAAAAGATGCCCACAATGTAACTCTATTTTAGTAATAAGTAATAATAAGAAAAGTGG
>CAZWFH010000098.1:0-5878 GCA_964632105.1 uncultured Atribacterota bacterium | reverse complement strand
GGGAAGGTTACTACCAGAAATGCCGGAAGGCGATAGGCTAATAACTTGACAATATAAGGCCAGGCCACCCTCTTATTAATTAACATGTCCATTAACTCAAAGAGGGTCTGCATAATTAGCATAATGGTCAGGGCAGCAACCGCCAGAGCCACAAAGCTCATTACTTCCTTTACGATATAGCGATCTAATATCTTCGGCCGTGAAAACTTCCCAATTGATATATTTATTGCCATCATCCCCCCAATTAAAACATTTTTCTAAGTATATCATATTTTTGTTTTTTGCAAAAATTAAAAAAGTTAACCAAAGGTGCCAGGCACTTTTGGTTAACTTTTTGATTTGCCAAAAGGAGGGTATCTATTATATAATCAAAAAAATGGGGAGATATATAGTACATAATAAATATGAAAGATAATATAATTAGAAAAAGTAGAAAAAATAAAATATTTTCTTTAATGGTTTATATTGCTTTTTCTTTATTTTTTATTTTTATAGCCCAAACTTTACCGATGTACAGCAATACGACTATTACCCTGGCTGGCACTGGTCCCTCTATTTACTTCCTGGAAGATTCCTGGGATTTTGGAGAAATTACCCCTGATGAGCTTCCTACCCATATCTTTAAATTTAAAAATATAGGGGATGAAGTTTTAATTATTAAGGGGACCAAGGTTAGCTGTGAATCCTGCATTGACCCTCTAATTTCTACTAAAGAGCTTAATCCGGGAGAAGAGGGCGAATTAAAGATTACGGTTAACTCTTTGGATATGATAGGGCGATTTACTAAACAGGTTTACGTGGAATCTAATGACCCGGTTAATCCTCGGGCAGCAGTTACCGTTTCCGGGTTTATCAAAGAAAAAAATGAATCTGTCGTCCAGATCCAGCCCCAACCCAAGCCTCAGCCCCAACCCCAACCTCAGACCCCCTTTAGAATAGGAATGTCTTATTTTGGCAAGGGAGAATACGATAAAGCTATTATTGAATTTGAAAAATCAATTGAATCAGATGAAAACCATACAGAGAGTTACTATTACCTGGGGCAATGTTATCTACAAAAAGGGATTATAGAATATAACAACAAAAATATTTTTAAAGCCTACAGTCTTTATCGAAAGGCCAATAAGTTCGCGGAGCAAGTCATCCCTCAATACGAAAAAATTATTGAAGACAATCCGAGAGATTTGAATAGTTATCTCAGATTAGGTTATATCTATGAAGTAAGAAGCATAGTCCCTTTTATTAATGATTACGATAAGGCCCTTGAATATTATTTAAAGGCTTTAGATTTAGAAACAGGCTCTTCTCCAGCAGGTAATACGGGAATTCTTATTTACCTTAACGTCAGAATAGGATATGTATATTTTGAGAAAAAGAAGTACTCTCAAGCTATAGAATATTTGGAGATAGCAGAGAAAATGTCTCCCCAAAATGTAGAAGTTGCCTATTATTTGGGTTTATCTTATGATAAAATAGGTGAAATAGAAAAAGCTCGAGAATTCCTTTCCCGAGTGATTGAGTTCGCCCCCCAATCAGAGTTCGCGCAGGAAGCGGAAAAAAAATTGAAGAAAATAAATAAATAAAAATTGTTACCCGGTTAACTGGCTAACTAGACAACTAATAAGGAGGCTTTTATCGTTGTTATTATTAATTAAAAATTTCAAAAAAATAAAAAATGACAAAGGACCGTCCCCTGTCATTTTTTTAATATTACTATCTTTTTTGCCCTTACTATTAAATGGCTGCTTATTTTCGCCTTTCTCTAAAGGCTCGGTTGAAGGATATATTCATGAGGAGATCATAACAGAAGAAAATCGTGCCCTAGAAGGAGCCCTGGTAAGCATCACTGGCTCCTCCAATATTGCCCTCACCGATGCAGAGGGATATTTCAGAATAGATGAGGTGTCAATAGGTGCTCGGAATTTAACTATTACTAAAAAAGAATATATCACTAAAAAATTAGTTATTATAATAAGAGAAAATGAGACTACCCTCATTGATGATGGAAGCCCTATAATTATATATGCCACCAACGATAAATTCCTCTTTGATGGAGGAATTATCTATTACGATTCAAGCGAATATACAAATGCCCTCACCACCTTTCAACAATTAGTTAATGACTTCCCTGACAGTCAATATGCTGATGATGCTCAATATTATATTGCTTATATTAATGAAAAAAAATTGGGCTATTATATCCAAGCCCTCCTCGAATATCAAAAATTGATTGACAATTATCCCAACAGCTCTTATGTTGATGATGCACAGTTGGGAATAGGAAATTGTTACTATGCCACTTATGATTTTTCTCATGCCATTGAAGCATATCAGAAATTAATAGATGATTACCCCGAGAGTTCTTTGCTGGCGCTTGCTCAATACAGCATTGCTCAAAGTTACCGCAAATTAGCCAATTATGAACAAGCTGTCCTTGAATTTACAAAAGTTATCGAAAACTATCCAGAGAGCGATTACGCTGCTCCCGCTCAATATTATATTGGCTATTCCTACTATCAAGCTCAAGATTATAACCAGGCTATTTTAGAATTTCAAAAAGTTGTCACTAATTATCCATACTCTACCTGGCCAGGTGAGTCAAAAAGGCTTATTGCCCCCTGCGCTCAATACTATATTGGTTGGTGTTATGGCCAAAAACTCGGGCAGTGGAGTAATGCTATATCCGCCTTTCAATTAATAATCGATAATTATCCCAATAGTACCTGGAGTAGTGGTAATGAAATTCCTCCGGATTCCCAGTATCAGATTGGCTGGTGTTATGAGCAATTGGAACTGTGGTGTGAAGCAATTGATGCCTATCAGCTGGTAATAGATAATTACCCTGGCACTTCCTGGTCTAATTTTGCAGAAGAACGACTTAATGAGATAGGTGGAAATTGCCCATAGACTTAATTTCCTCTTAACTAGCAAACTAATCCAGACCGAAAGGCTGGGTGACCGGTAGAACAGCAGACTGGAAGACTGGCCGACCGCTAAGATTGGCTAATTGGTTAACCGGATAACTAATATAATTGGTGAATAAGCTAATTGGAAAATTGGTGAATTGCTAATGGACGATCTTAAAATAATAGAATCCTGTCTCCTGGGAAATACCCAGATATTTTCCCGGCTAATAGATAACTATAAGAATATGGTCTATAATTTAGCCTATCGGATGAGCAACAACCCTCATGAAGCGGAAGATATATCACAAGAAGCTTTTCTGCGGGCATATCAATCTCTGGCACATTTTAACCCTTCCTACAAATTTTCAACCTGGCTCTATCAGATTACTTTAAATATCATCAGGGATAGATTTAAGAAAAAAGAGCTAAATTATGTCTCTCTGGATACCCCGGTAGAAACAGATGATTCGGAATTTTATCCTCAACCTGCTGATTTTACTAATAATCCGGAACAGATTATTACTCGACGAGAAGATGCTAAGGTAATTCAACAGGCTATTTATTCTCTACCCTTAAAATACAGAGAAGTTATAGTGTTACGTCACTTACAAGACCTTTCTTATATTGAAATATCAAATATTCTTAAATTACCATCGGGCACAGTAAAAATTCGCCTTTACCGCGCCCGCGAACAATTGAAGAAAATATTAGAAAACAATATTTAGTTAACCAGCAAACCAACTAACCAGCTAACTGATAAGGTTGTAACTTTTTTATCATATTTTCGTATTATTAAATACTGAGAACCAAAAACTAAAAACCCTTGCGGAGCAAGTAAATGAACTGTCAAAAAATTAAAAAATTATTAAATTCTTATATAGATCAGGCACTCGATGCAGATATGACCAAGCAAGTTGATGAGCACTTAAAATCCTGTCCGGCTTGCTGTGAAGAGCATTTAAAACTAAAGAAAATTGTTTCTGCTTTAAATTCTATTTCGCCACAGCCAGTACCGGCAGATTTTACCCAAAGTATAATGACAAAGATTTCACAAGAGGACATTCAGATACAATCTTCCTGGATGGACCGAATCAAAAAGCGAATTTCTATTCCCAGTCTGTCATTCCCACGAAAGTGGGAATCTATGTTTTCTTTCCGTTTAGTCGGCGCAACAGCTACAGCAGCATTAATCGTATTTTTTGCTTTTACTTTTGTTTTTAATACACCCGATACTTATCCTATCTGTTCTGCTGAAGTACAATTTTCTTTAAAAATAAATGATAACAAAGCTCATACTGTGGCAATTGCCGGAGATTTCAACGGCTGGAACCCACAGGCGAATATTTTAGAAGATCCCGAGGGGGACGGCATCTGGACCGGAACCCTTAAATTAGAGCCGGGAAGATATGAGTATATGTTTGTACTGGACGGGGAAAAATGGTTTCCCGATCCCAATGCACTTCGTTACGTTAAAGACGGATTTGGCAATAAAAATGCTATTTTAGAAATAAATAATTGCAACTCAACCTAAATTAGTTACCCAGTTACCCAATCCTAACTGGTCAACCGGAAAACTGGCTAACTGGCCAACTAAAATAATTTGGTGAATTAAATTATGAAACTTAAAAAAAACAAAAACAAAATAATATTGTATTTAATAGCCTTACTCGTAATATTTTCTTTTGCTATATCTGTTTTTTCTGCAGAGACAGCAACCATTGATGAACAGATAGAACAGCTAAGAAATATTTTGAATTCTTCATCCACCTACTCAGCCTTTCAGACTACTATGCTTTTAAAAAGTACTCTAAATTTACTTGAAGCAGGGATATCATTTGAAGATACCAAAAAAATCATTGAAAATAGTATTAATAACTCACTGGATGCCTATAGTATGAAGAAAGTCTTTGATGTTATATTAGAAACTCAGCAGGAAAATTTACCTACTGAGCCCTTAATTAATAAGATGAACGAAGGATTTGCCAAGAATGTAAATAAGACTATAATAATTTCGGTAATCTCTACCAAAGCGGAGAATCTAAAAAAAGCTGCTGAGATTTTAAATGAAGCCCAACAAGAGGGCTTGGAGATTAATGGCGGGGAAGAAATGGTTAAAATATTGGCCGATGGCCTGGAAAATGATGTCCCTGATGAATCTCTATCCTGGCTGGTAAAAACGGGAACCGCCGAAGGTAAAAGCATAGAAGAGATTACCGAGATAAGTGAAGAACTGAGTTACCTAAGCCTGCTGGCAACTGATTCGGGATTATCACCGGAAGAAATTTCTCTTCTGTTTAAAAAAGCCATAGAAAATAGCGCTAATATCGAGGAAATCTGTGAGAATATTCAAAACAATTTAGAAACGCAAATTAGTGCAATAAAAATAGAAGAGGGGGGAGAAGTGAAGCCCTCTATAACTTCAGTTAGCGGGACCCTGCCTACTTCTTCAGAGGAAGATCCGGTAAGTATCGGAGAAACTCCTACCCAGGAGGGAGGAGAGGCTCCTACGGAGACGGGTGGGACTCCAACACCGGAACCGCCGCCGGCGACCACACCGGCAGATGAGACACCCCCACCTCCGGAGAATTAATTTGACAATTTATTTGGTTAGTTGAGTGTAGCAACACGGCGTGCCGTGTTGAATTAATAAATAGATACGATGCATTATTGACTGAATCATTAAATAATAATATATATAAAATTCTTTGAAAATAAAAAAAATTGTAAAAATTTCACCCAAAAAGAAGGAGTTTTTAACTAACATGTCGAATATAACTAAAATAGTATTTAGTATATGGTATGTAGTATATAGTGAAGATAGAAGACACAGGAAGTAAAGGGGTTCGATATACGTTCTTGTAATGAACCAAAAACTAATTTCCTTTTTCTAAAAACTATAAACCAAAAACTAAAAACTATTTAAAACTGAAACTTTTCTTGACTTTTATCGTATTATAAATTAGTATTTAGTA
>CAZWFH010000097.1:0-5919 GCA_964632105.1 uncultured Atribacterota bacterium | reverse complement strand
ATCACTCGAATTATTAAACAGAGCAAGTTCCATCCTTTAATAAAGAGCGGGGCGATAATTCATGCCTTTGTAGGAGAAAGCCGCCCTTCACCAGAGAGTATCTATAATTTAGTTAAAAAAATTTGGGAACATACTCAGTGTTCTCAACTTACTATTTCGCCTGAGTTTACCATATGCAATACCTGCAGTGAAGTTAGCCGGGGATTGCAGGAGAATTGTAATGGATGTGGGAGTGAAGATGTATATGGAGTAACCAGGATAGTGGGATATTATAGCAAAATAACTAACTGGAATAAAAATAAGATTGGTGAATTAAAAGACCGACATTCTGGAAATTATAAATTAGTCGTTAGTGAATAGCAGAACTAGCGTGGAGCGTATAGCGTTTAGCGTATAGTATTAGGAAAGAAGTATATAGTATGTAGTTATATATAGTGAGGAAGAAGAAGGAAGTCAGAAGCCAGTATCCCGGAGCCAGAATAAATTCGTATCTCGTGAATCATATCTGGTTTAGAATTAGTAGGTTTAATGCTAATAATTTATTAACAAATTAATCAGCTAACTAAGTAACTAACGAACGAATAAAATTTAGAAGAAAGAAAAATACCATGAAAATAAAAATATTCTGGCAAAAAAATTGTCCTCATTGTCCGAAAGCTAAAAATACAGGAAAACAATTGGAAAAAGAGGCGGAGGTTCAATATTTTGATGTAGATACGTTTGATGGTCTGGCGGAAGCAAGTTATTATGATATTGCATCCACTCCTTCTATAGTAGTCTTAGATAATAATGATAATGAAATCAAAATATGGAGAGGAAAGACTCCTCGCTTAGAGGAAATTAGAGAGGAAGCAGCAATTTGAATATTACCATAAAACAAATGATTGAAACCTCTCTAATTGATTGGGAGGGAAAAATTGTTTCTACTTTGTATCTTCCCTCGTGTAATTTTAGGTGTCCCTTCTGTTATAATTATGATTTAATATTATATTCGGATAATTTTAAAAACATTCCTCAAAAAGAAATAGACAGTTATCTCTTAGAGAGAAAAGATTTCATCGATGGTATATGTATGAGTGGTGGAGAACCTACTTTATATCCGGATTTACCTACATATTTTAAAAAAATTAGAGACAAAGGTTTTTTAATTAAACTAGATACTAACGGCACTAACCCAAAAATGTTAGAAAAGCTTTTAAATCTCAGCTTAGTAGATTACATTGCTATGGATATTAAATCATCATTAGATTTTGATAACTATTCTAAGTCTGCGGGCATTAAAGATAAGATGATGTTAGAGAAAGTAAAAGATAGTATCGAAATAATAATGAACTCAAAAATTGATTATGAATTCCGTACTACTGTCGTGCCCTTATTGCATTCCGAGGAGACCATTATGGAGATTGCGCGATATATTTCGGGAGCAAAAAAATATGTCTTACAGAATTTTTCTCCTTTAGAGAAGACCCTCGATCCTTCTTTTCAAAAGATAAAGCCTTATTCTGACGAAAAGATTCAAGAGCTATCGAAAAAAGCTAAAAAGTATGTTCCTAATTGTTGTTGGAGATGAAGTTTTGTTATTTGTGAAAAAAAATACAAATATTTTCAAAAAAAAGAAGGATTTTTTAAATAGACGTCGTATATAGAAGACGGTTTATTGTTTTTATCTAAATATGTTATACTATACAAAACTATTTTTACTCGAAATTAGTACAATTAAATAAATTTTATTCTGGATGAAAGTAATGGAAGATATCTTTTCTGCCACAGAAAAGAAGCCGAAGGGGCAAGATGTATAATACATTTAAACTCTCAGGCAAAAGGACCATTGCCGGACAGAACTCTGGAAAGTTTTTTAATAAACACCGAAGGGGCAATTTCCGATATTTTGGAAAAATCTCTCAGGTAAAAAGACAGGGTAAGAAATTCCGTTGGAGTATCTTACCCTTTTTTATTTTAACGTGCATAAGTATTAAAAAATATTATCAAAAAGTAGAGATAATTTGAACCAAGATTTTGAATTAAAAGAACTTGGACAAATAAAATATTTTAAATGTAGAGAATTGGATAACACCAATTTAGTAATAAATGCTTTTACAACCAGATTTGGCGGAGTAAGCGAGTCTCCTTTTAACAGCCTTAATTTAGCCTATAATGCAGGCGATAAAGAAAGCCGCGTAGCAGAAAATAGAAAAATAATATTAGATGTTTTGAACATCGATTATCGAAATACTGTATCAGCCCAACAAGTCCATAAAGATAAGATAACTCTCGTAAGAAAAGAAGATAAAGGTAAAGGAGCTTTTAAGTATTCTAACGGGATTGCACAAACCGATGTCTTGATCACAGATATCCCCGGAATACCGCTTTTAATGTGTTATGCTGATTGCGTTCCTGTTTTTATTTTAGATCCTGTCAAAAAAGCTATTGCCTTAGTCCATAGTGGAAGAAGAGGAATAGAATTGGAATTAACCTTAAAAACTTTGTTTAAGATGAAAAAAATCTTTGAGACGAATCCCCGCTTCTGCCTGGCTGCCATTTTTCCCTCTATTGGTCCCTGCTGTTATAGCATTAAAGAGCCAAATAAAATTGATGGTTATTGGCTAAATAAAGACAAATTTGATGGCGAAGCAATTTCTAAGCAAAATAGAAATGGGCGGAGTCTTGATTTAAGAAAAGCAAATTATTGTCAACTGATTAAAGCCGGGGTACCGGGGAAAAATATCTTTATTAACGAAATTTGTACGGCAGACCATCCTGAATTATTCTTTTCGTATCGAAGAGATAAGGGAAATACCGGCCGTATGGCTGCCATCCTTATGTTAAAGTGATAAAATGATTGCAATCCAAAAAGTAAACAAAATTGTAATGGAGCACGATGCATCGCGCCCACAAGAGAAACTGGATATTAAAATAAGAAGGAGGAAAGTATGCGGATAAAAGAACATCCCATTTTAGAATTTAACCAGAAAGAAAAGGTTAAATTCACCTTAGATGGCAAAGAATTAGAAGGCTATAAGGGTGAACCTATTGCTTCTGCCCTGGTAGCCGTTGGAATAAAGGTATTAAGCAGAAGCATTAAATATCACCGCCCCAGGGGATTTTTTTGTGCCATAGGAAAATGCTCTTCATGTTTGATGAAAGTGAATGGTGTTCCTAATATAAGAACTTGTGTAACAAAATTAGAACCAGGGATGAAAGTAGAAACTCAAAAAGGGAAAGGTGATTTCAATTGAAAGAGACCGATATAGCAATTATTGGAGGAGGTCCGGCAGGATTATCGGCAGCAATTTATGCTGCTTCCCTGGGTGCAAAAGTAACTCTTATTGACGATGGATTAGAATTAGGTGGACAGTTGATTAAACAGACTCATAAATTTTTTGGCTCCGAAAAACAGTTTGCCGGGATCAGAGGCATAGAAATTGCTAAAAAGATGATACAGGATATCAAAAGATATGACAATGTTAATGTAATCGCCAATGCCACAGTCACCGGCTATTATGAAGATGATGTCATTACCATTGTTCAGGGGGTTAATGGTGATATATTAAAAAAATTAAAGGCCAACAGAATTATTTTAGCTACCGGGGCATCCGAGAATATGCTGCCTTTTGTAAATAACGACTTACCCGGAGTCTATGGTGCCGGGGCGGTGCAGACCTTAATGAATCTTTACGGTGTAGTTCCGGGCAATAATATCTTAATGGTAGGGGCAGGCAATATCGGCTTGATTGTAAGCTACCAGCTTCTGCAGGCCGGGATTAAGGTAGAGGCAATAGTGGAAGCCCTTCCCAGGATAGGCGGTTATTTAGTGCATGCCGCAAAGATTAGACGTTTGGGAGTACCTATCTACACTTCTCATACTCTGAAAGAAGTGTACGGTACGGATTGTGTAGAAAAAGTGGTAATTTCTGAAATCAATCAAAATTTTGAATTTATTCCGGGGACAGAAAAAGAACTTAAAGTGGATACTATCTGCCTGGCTGTAGGTCTTTCTCCACTCTCTGATCTGCTCTGGCAGGCTGGTTGCCAGATGAAATATATTCCTGAGCTTTGCGGTTATGTGGCCTTAAGGGATGATAATATGAAAACAACTAAAGATAAAATCTATATCGCCGGAGATGTAGCCGGTATCGAAGAGGCAAGCAGTGCCATGTTGGAAGGTCAAATTGCCGGTTTGAATGCTGCAGTGAGCTTAGGATATAAATGTGATAATTATAAAGAACAAGATAAGAAATTAAAAGCAGAATTAAAAGAATTACGAAACAACCCTTTAAGTGAAGAAATTAAGATAGGCATAAAAAAAGCCTTGATAAAGGAGGGGAGGGATTAACTATGTTAGAAAGAACCGGCATACCGACCGATGATGATTTAGAAAAAGTAATTCCGGATAAAGAAAGATTAGCTAAAGGACCGGTAGTCATCATAGAATGCTTTCAGAAGATACCCTGCGACCCTTGTGCCATATCCTGTAAACTTGGGGCAATAAAACCCTTTAAAGATATAAACGACTTACCTATAGTTGATTTTGATAAGTGTACCGGCTGTGGAATCTGCATCAGTTCCTGCCCCGGCCTGGCCATATTCGTAATAGATGAGAATTATTCAGACAAAAAATCCTTAATCAAAATACCCTATGAAATGTTACCTCTACCGGAAAAGGGAGAGGATGTTTATGCTTTAGATAGAGCGGGCAGCGTACTCGGTAAAGTAAAAGTAATAAAAGTCTTAAAGATTAAAAATAAGACTAACGTAATTTCCCTGGAAGTCCCTAAAAGTATGGCTATGAAAGTAAGAAGCATAAAAGTGGAGGATAAAATCAATGAAAGATGAAACCATAATTTGCCGATGTGAAGATGTTACCTGGGGAGAAATAAGACAGGCTTTAGAAAAAGGCTATACTACTCTTGATGAAATTAAAAGGGTTACCCGAGCGGGAATGGGAAGGTGTCAAGGCACGACTTGCCGCAGGATCATTTTAAGGGAAATAGCTAAGTTTTGTCATAAGAGTATAGAAGAGGTAGCTATGTCTACCTTCAGGCCTCCCACCAAGCCGGTAAAATTAGGGACTCTGGCAGGTGATGACAATGATTAAAAGAGCAAGTATAGTAATAATTGGCGGAGGAATAATCGGTTGTAGTATCGCCTATAATTTAGCTAAGATGGGGTGTAAAAATATAGTATTATTGGAAAGAAATACTCTGGCCAGTGGTTCAACCGGAAGGTGCGGAGCAGGAATCAGACAGCAATTTGGGACTGAGATGAATTGTATTCTCGCCCGAGAAAGTATAAAAATTTTTGAGAATTTAAGCCAAGAATTAGATTATGATATAGAACTAAATCAAGGCGGATATCTGATACTGGCTTATACCGAAAAAGAAGTTAACCAGTTTAAGAAGAATGTAGCTTTGGAACAATCATTAGGCATTGATGCCAGATTCATCACCGTGGAAGAGGCCAAAGAGATTGCTCCACCTTTAAATACAGAAGGGGTATTAGCAGCAACTTTCTGTCCTACCGATGGTCATGCCAATCCCTTTAACACAAATTTTGCCTATGCGGAGGCTGCCCAAAGGTTGGGGGTAAAGATTTACAATTTTACTGAAGTAAGAGAGATTAAGACCGAAGATAATAGGATAGTTTCGGTCAGCACAGATAAAGGAGGAGTGCAGACTCCTATTATAATAAATGCCGCCGGTGGTTACTCGGGAGAAATAGGGAAAATGGCAGGAGTGGAAATACCAGTATATTCCCAAAGGCATCAAATTTTAATTACTGAACCGGTTGACCATCTATTTAAGCCGATGTTGATGTCCATCTCTCGTAATTTTTACTGCCAACAGACCCCTCAAGGAAGCATTATAATGGGCTTTGGCGACCCCGATGAACCCAAAGGTCACGATATAGGGTCAAGCTGGC
>CAZWFH010000096.1:0-5936 GCA_964632105.1 uncultured Atribacterota bacterium | reverse complement strand
AAAAAGAAGGATTTTTAAAAGATTTGTCGAATAAATAAATTAATATAGGCTAGCCTTGTCTGAGTAAGGAGGAATTATGATTAATCTCTTTAAGCAAGAATTAGGCGAGATACATTCTTTTTTTAAAAACAATTACAAGGAAGCGGTTGTCCTGTGCACATCAACGCTTTTCCTTGTTCTGGCAATTTGTCGACCAATAGGGCCATCTTTGGTAGTAAGCTACCTGATTTATTATGCAATCCTTCCGATTTTTACCATTTTAATTATCTTGAGAATGAATCCTCTTGATTTTGGGCTCAGGCTCGGGGATTATAAATTATGGAGTTTTTATGTAGTTATAACAGTTGTCATCGCTGTCCCGGTATTGTATATCGGCTCTCTTTTTTCTTCAGTAGGTCAGTATTATACAAAGCCTTTTGATTACTACAGTTTCTTTACTCAAATGGTTCCCCTTCTTTTTTTCTGGGAATATATAATTCGCGGTTTTCTTCTGTTCGGGCTTAAGGAAAAGTTTAAAGAGGCGAGTATACTCATACAGATGGTTCCCTTTGTGCTTCTTCATATCGGAAAACCAGAAATTGAGATACTGATGTGTATTCCCATGGGATTGTGGTTCGGATATATTGCCTATCGGGGAAAATCATTTTGGCCGGCATTTATTACCCATACTTTCATTAACTTTACCCTTAAATACTTTGTAAATTTTTGATAGGTAAGCAAACCTAAGAACTGATTTGATTGAACTTTTTAAATAAAAGAAGGATTTTTAAAAGATTTGTAGTATTATGAAAATATAAAGGAATAATTTAATTTTTTTTACCTATTATGTGAATTATTTTGATTCACTTAAAAATACTCTAATCTTGAAAGGACAAGCAATGAAAAATAAAAAGGGTTTTGCCCTAATCGGATTATTGTTAGCACTATCTATTATCGGATTATTAACCTTAATTGGGTTAAGAGTTTATAATGGCGACCAACAAGTAAAAGGAAAAAATGTCATAGTTCAAGAAAAAGCAAAAAATGTCATAGTTAAAGCTAATGTTGAAAACATCCAAAGTTTAATACAGGCAGAACTTACTAATAAAGATATTAATCGTGATGATGCAGTAAATATAGCTCAAAAAGCAGGTTTATATAATCCCTTTAATGAAATTGCCATGAACACACCAGAATGTTTTCCGGAAAGTGCTAGTGCTCCTGGTGAAATTCAGATTACCTTATTTGCAGGAACTTTTTATATTCAAGGATATGGAGCTGATGGTTTGTTTCCTGAGATATTCACAGCTACAAGGTAATTAATTATCTAAAAAAGAACAGTTGTCTTGCTTCTATTTGAACTTCTTTGCGAAAAATTCTGACTACTATTGACTTTCTTGGGGAGCCAGAAAATCACCAGTCCTTTGGCAATCAAGCTGAATGGGTTTTAATTTTTTAGTTTTACATAGGCTGGCTTTTGTCTAATGAAAGAAATAAAATAAAGAAATTAGAGGTGAATTGAAGAATGGAGAGGACATTAGTTTTAATAAAACCTGATGCATTTAAAAGAGGATTAGTTGGGGAAATTATTACGAGATTTGAAAGAGTGGGACTAAGCCTGGAAGAAACAAAAATAGTAAATGCTACTACTGAAATTGTGGGAAAACACTATCCTGATGATAAAAATTGGATTATATCTGTTGGTAAGAAGACCGTAGATACCTATAAAAAATATAATTTAAATATTGCAGAGGATTTAGGTACTGATGATGACCTGGAAGTTGGTAATCTGGTTAGAAAATGGTTGATTCAGCAAATAACTTCAGGACCAATAATTGCAATTATCTTAAGTGGAAACCATGCTATTGAAGTTGTAAGAAAAATAGTTGGGAACACGGTTCCTCTTTTTGCAGAATTGGGAACAATAAGGGGTGATTTTTCGATAGATTCACCCGACCTTTCAACTAAAGAAAATCGTGCTTTACAAAATTTAGTTCATGCTTCGTCAACTATTGAGGAGGCGAAACGAGAAATTTCTATTTGGTTTTAAAAGTTGAAAATTTATTGAGCTAGTACAACCTTCTGCTATTTAATAGTATGAATTTTAACTAACTATTTTTAAATTGTAAATTCGTTGAATAAGCAGAATTCTTGAAAAAAGGAGGTATAATGATGACAACATTTTTAATGTTTGGGAAGTATTCATCAGAAGCTATAAAGGGAATAAGCGGTGCACGCACAGTGGAGGCTAATAACCTTATTAAAAAAAATGGTGGTGAAGTAATCTCTCAATATGCTCTATTAGGAGAAAATGATTTGCTTTTTATTGTAAATTTTCCTAGTGTAGATGATGTGATAAGATCTTCAGTTGCCTTGAATAAATTAACTGGGATTTCATTTAATAGTATCCCGGCAATAACAGTGGAACAATTCGATAAGGTTACCGCTTAGATGTATTTTGGCGTATTGTATTAAAACTTGTTAAGTTTTTTAATTTAGTACAAAGTATAGATAATGGTTAATGTACTAGCTCAATAAAAATTTTTTGTAAGAGAGTTTTAATTATAGTTAGTGTAAACTTTAGTGGGGTACTTTAAGAAAAAAAAGAATAGCCATTGCTTTTGTTTTTCCAATATTCTTTTTCGTATGGTACTTTTCTTTCTCTTTACTCAATACTCGATACGATATACTCGATACTGATTTTAATATAGACAAGGTATAGAAAATATGCTAACATTATTTCGTTAAAAAGAGGGATGCCAGATTCACAATAATATTAATCTGTGTAATCTGATTATAATCTGGGCAATCAATAATATTACATTAGGAGGAAGAAATGCAAGAAAGAGTAAAAGCAGTTTTAGAGAAGATAAGACCATCTCTTCAGGCAGATGGTGGTGACGTTGAATTAGTAGAGGTGACTCCAGAAGGAGTGGTAAAAGTAAGATTGACCGGTGCCTGTAGCGGATGTCCGATGAGACAGATGACTTTACAGATGGGTATTGGCAGAGCATTAAAGGAAGAAATTCCTGAAGTAAAGGAAATTGTAGCAGTATAATCATTCTTTAATAAGTGTAGATATCAAGAAAAGTAAATACAATAAATAGAATAGGGGCAAGATATTACAATATATCGCGCCCCTTATTATTTTCAAAGTTCGATAAATAATTTCACTTTAAAATGGACATCTTATTAGTATAAACTTTAGGTGGATAGTAAGAAAGATAGAAAAATATTTATTGCTTTTATTTTTTTATCTTCTTTTTTCTTTATGCGATACTCGATACGCAATACGCTTTACGCGATACGAAAAAAATCCTGATTTAATTGTAAAATACGGTAGTTTTCAGTTATAATAAATATTATAAAAGAATTATTATTAATATATATTTACCATAAAATCTTTTAGGATGGTAATTAATGAATAAAACTACGGTAAAAGAATTATATAACAAAATATCTAAAAAGATTTTACACACACAAATATTAGATGATATCTCTTTAGATAAAGAGTTTGTTAGAAAATATATTGAAAATCCTCTATTTTTAAAACAATTATCATCTATGGTAGAAAGGAAAAATTATAGTTGTCAGGCAGCATATTCATTATGTCAGGACATCATCGTCAATATTGATAAAGAACATAATCCCACTAATTGGCTTCATCAGGTGTATCAATTTACCCTCTCTAAATCTTTCCCTAAAGCAGTAGAGCTGCCTGTAAAGGATATTTCCCCTAATTGCCGAAAAGCTTTCTTACTCTATTTAGAATTTTTAAGAGTAATTTCGAAGTTCCAAAAGTCGTCCGGTGATCCTGCTTTTTACAGCAAATATCCCCTTAATTTTTTAACTTCTGACGAAAAAAGCAAACTGGAGAATCCTGCTGAATATAAAAGATTTTTAAAGGCATTTAATGATAAATATGTCTATGAGATGATGAAATTAAGCCAGGAAATTTTAAAGTTCAATACTTTAGACCACATATGTGGAGTAAATTGGATTGCTTTATTTGTCGGCAGGCAGTTATATAATCTGGGTCTTCCTGTTGATTTGGGGAGGATTTCGGGAGCAGCAGCAGGACATGATATCGGAAAATATGGATGTAAAGATATTGAGGTAGAAAGAACTCCCTATTTACATTATTACTATACTGACATGTGGTTTAAAAAATACAATATCCCCTATATCGGACATATTGCAGTTAATCATTCTGTTTGGGATTTAGAATTGGAAAATTTACCTCTGGAATCACTTGTATTAATTTATTCTGATTTTCGAGTTAAAAATGCGAATAACGGTCCCAAAGAGGAGATGAGAATTTTTAGCCTGAAAGATTCTTTTCAAGTAATCTTAGACAAACTGGATAATGTTGATGAGAAAAAAAGAAAAAGATATTGCCATGTTTATGAAAAATTAAAAGACTTTGAAGATTATATGATAAATTTAGGGGTAAATGTGGATGTAGAGGATAAAGAGATAAGTTCTTGTAAAAAAGATAGAAACCCGTATTATACTCTCATGCATGGTCAAGAAGTTATACAAAATATAAAATTTCTTTCTATAGAACATAATATAAATTTAATGCACGAACTTCGAGATGAATCTTCTCTTAATTCACTTTTAGAATTAGCTCGAAGCGAAAAAGATTGGAATAATCTACGGGAATATCTACAAATATTTAATGAATATTCTACCTACCTGACTCAAAATCAGAAGATGATTACCTTGGGATATTTATACGAACAATTAACTCACCCGGAAGATGAAATAAGAAGGAGAAGTGCAAATCTTATCGGTTTATTGATTGCCAGCTTTGACGAAGATTACCGTAAAGAGATTCCTCAAAATGTTATTCTAAAACCTCCCGTGATTACCAGTATTAATTTATTGGAAAGATATTTAAAATATTTTTTACAGCCAGACCATAAAAAGATTGCTCTTCATCAATCCCGGATTATTAATAGCACTGAGAATATGATTTCTTCCCTTTTTTCTAACTGTCGCAATAATCATCAGGTAAGCAATTATAGAAAAAGTATTTTAAAACACTATAAAAAAGACCTGTATACCGATGAAGAAATTCAACTGTGTTTGATAAAAGCCGCCAAACATATATCAATCTGTTCAGATGAAAAATCTGTAAAGGTATTATTTGATTATATTATAAAGATGTTGAAGAAAGAGAATCACAATCTCAGGCTTACTGCTTTAGAGGTAGTCTACGATTTAATACCCCAAATCGATAAAGAATTTAGATTTATAAATAACTTAAGAAAAATATTTGCCGGTAATATTTCTGCCTTAGTGCTCCCTGCTGAAAATTATTTAAATATGAAGATAGTTGAATTATTAGGTTTGGACGAAAGCATTGTAAAAAAGTATATCGAATTTTATCGAAGAGATATAGAAAAGATACAGTATATATTTCTAAGCAACCTTAAAACTTCAACCAGTGGAATAATTAAAAAAATTCAGATAGAACTTTTATTAGAACATACCTTAAAGAGCAAACAGGAAGAAATCTATACTGCTTTGCATTTTTGTAATATTTTAAAAGTTAGCGGCATAGAAGATATTAGAAATTTGGCTGGTAAATCCTTGGTAAATTTAATTCCTTCTTTATCTTTTCAGCAGAGAAACGATATAGCCATTGAACTATTGAGGGCTTTAGAAATGGAAGATTATCAATTTACTAAATATATTCCTTACTATTTAGGTCAATTAATACTCCATCTTACACCTAATGAGTTAGAGGAACTTGTTGATGATTTAATGGAAAAAATCAAACAGTCAGATCCTAAATTAAGCTCATTGCTGCTTAAGACAGTTGGTATAGCCATCGCTAATTATCCTAAGTACCGAGAAAGATTTTCAGAAAAGGAGAAATCATATGAAAACAGACTTAGCAAGATGATAGGTATCCTTTTGAATGGTTTTGTACACTATAATTTAAAGGT
>CAZWFH010000095.1:0-6082 GCA_964632105.1 uncultured Atribacterota bacterium | reverse complement strand
AAAAATTTCTTACATCTCGATATTAGGCCTGGACCAAAGCACACTTGGAAAGGAAGTAAATTAATTGGATATTGAATATGTACTAAAATTAATAGCAAATAACGGCTTTCCCCTGGTGCTTTCTATCTACCTGGTGTGGAAATTAGAGTTTTTTATTAACGAAATAATCAAGAATCAAAAGGAATTTTCCCATAGTATTACTGCTGAAATCAAGGAAATCAAACAGACAATCAATGAATTACGGGTTGATTTTGCAAAAAATCGATGAGACCGTTGAAACATAAGGGTTTTAGCGTTTTTGAAAAAAGCTTCGTATTTGGCGTATATGAGGCGTATTTAAAAAATAGGATGATTCATACCAGCCACCTTAAAATAAGCGCTAAAAACACGCTTAAAAGAGCTTTTATTTTTCGTGTTTCCTGAAATTCCCCGCTTTTAACCTTCTTTTCTCTTATATGCTCTTTTTCTCGCTTGTTTACTTCGCATTTATCCACATTTATAGGTTATTATGGGTATAACCTGTGAAGAACTATAATACATTTAAGATAGCAGTAAAAACATAATGATCCTTCTTGTCGCTTTCTGTACAAAAGCACGCCATTTGCCAATTTCATCTAAATAAATTAAAATTCTTATTCTATAAGCATTTCAAATTATAAATTGAGCTATTACGTCGTCTTTTTAAGTTAATAAGGGGGTAACTCCCCTCTTTTTATTCCTGGTCAGAAGTTAGAATTTTCCGTAAAAATAATAAAATAGTCTATCTATATTAAAACTTTTTCGGTAATAAAAGTAGCTAATTGTAAATAGGTATTGACAAATATAAAATATTGTAATATCTTTTAAATAGATAATGTAATCAAGAGAGGGGTCAATAAAATGTTAAGTTTAAAAGAAGTGGCTAAAAAATTAGATCTGCACTACAACACAATTTACGGTTACGTTCAATCAGGAGAGCTAAAGGCAATAAAATTTAAAAAGGTTTATCGAATTGAAGAACAAGAATTAGATAAATTTATTAAAGACAAGGAATTCAAAATTCAATCAAAAGGGTTGAAAGATTGAGATTATATCCATAAGCGAATTCTTAAAATTCATTAAATATTGATACTTATCAAACATCAAATTTGAGAAAAGAAACGATAAAATGGGGAAATCAGTTAAAAACAAAGAATTAATTAAATTAGTTGGATACTGCCGTGTTTCTACAAACAATCAAAAAGAAGAAGGAACTATCGAAATACAGGAGAAAAGTCTAAAGCAATACGCTAATAAGAATAACTATGAGTTAATAAAAATATTCAAAGATGAGGGTATAAGTGGATCAAACGAATTAGAAAATAGACCGGGGTTAGCAGAATTGTTTAGCTATGCAGAAGATAACAAAGAGATTGAGGGAGTTTTAATCTTCAAGTTAGATAGATTGGCCAGGGATCTTTATATACAAGAGCATTTATTTAAAAAATTAGAGGGACTTAATAAAAAACTTATCAGTATAAAGGAACCTAATTTAGATAGCAAGGACCCCATGAGAAAGGCTTTCCGGCAATTTATGGGAATAGTATCTGAATTAGAGAAAACTTTTATCACTATGCGGCTTAGCGGAGGAAGGATTAACAAGGCCCAAAAGGGCGGTTATGCCGGAGGGGCCACTGCTTTAGGATATAAAACAAAAAACAAAAAATTAATAATAGATGAGGACCAAGCAGAAGTAATTAGAATGATCTTTAAAATGAAAAGATATAAGAGAATGGGATTAAGAGAAATAGCCCGGGAACTAAATGAAAAAAATGTACCCACTACCAGAGGCGGCAAGTGGTATGCGGGGACCATTAAATATATACTGGAAAATCCTCTTTATAAGGGGATAGCTCATTATAAGGAAAATAATGTAAAAAATAAAGATTTGGCTTTGTTTTAAAATTTTAGTTAAAAATTCTGAATTTAAAAATTAGGAGTATAAAAATGTTTAAAGATCTTAAAGATTTCTTTTGGACATATCAAAGTCTCTTCGATATTCCACACGAAGAAGATGCTAAGCCTGAAAAAGAGAAATTTAGGTTATATAGTAAGCTTTATATTTTAACTAATAGAATAGAGAAAAGCGTAAAAAGTCTTAATGAAAATATTAATGATTTAACAAAAAGGGTCGAATCATTAGAAAAAAAGGCAAAATAAGAGTTGTTATTTCAAATGCTTTACGTTAATAAACTTTTATGATTTTTCGAACAAATAAAAAACCTTGAAGGAGAAAAAGAGAAACAAGTTGAGTAATCCCAAAAGACACCATTATTTGCCCATATTTTACTTAATTAATTTTTGTGAAAAAGGATTTTTATGGGTTTATGATCGAAATAAAAATGAATATAGAGAACAAGCTCCCATTAACACGGCTATTCAAAAAAAATATTACAGTTTCATTGGACGTGATGATAAAGAACATTTTGAAATTGAAAATGAAGTTCTGTCAAACATAGAAAGTGACACAAAGCCCATTATAGACAAAATCAATAATAAAGAAATAATTAGCCTATATGAAAAAATAATTCTTGCAATATTTATTTCTTTTTTACACCTAAGAACCCCTGGGTTTGAAAAAGAAATAAATGAAATTTTCGAAAAATTTATTAAAATATTTGCAAAATATTGTTTTCCAACTGAAGAATATACAAAAAATATAATAAAAAAGGCTGTAAGTAACAACAAACAAAAAGATGTATCTCCTAAGAAGTTGATGGATTTTGTAAATAAAGAAAATTATAAAGTTAAAGTTCATAGAGATTTTAGTTTAAAAATGATGTATAACCTGGCTCAAGAATTACCCATAGACCTTATTCAAATGGACTGGCAGTTTTGTTATTCACCTAAAAAAAGTTCTTTCGTTACATCTGACAATCCATTTGTATTGATTCCTTCCTGCAATTATAAAAAAGAGGGAGTTTGCGGATTAGGAATAAGGGTGCCTGGAGTCAAAAAAATCATACCTTTAACCCAAAAAGTTTGCTTAGTAATCTACGACAAGGGAGATAATATTGAAAACAAAGATATACCAAGCAGAGAAGTTGAAGAAATTAATAGCTATATAACTAAGAATTGTGATAGGTTCTTAATTTCAAGAGATAAAGTTTTATTAGAAAAACTTATAAAAATAACAAATATAGATAAAACTAAAACAAAATCAAGGGCAAAAGTATTTCAAAGTGGTAATTTTATTATTGCGCGTAAAAAATAAACTATATTAAAAAATAAATGCCTTTGCGCATAAAACTGTATAAAAAATATGTATTTTTTATACAGTAAGTCATATATAAATAAAAATTTCTCGCAAAGTATACCTGCGTTTGGGACGCAAATAAAATAGTATAATATTTCTGAAATTTATAATGGGGGCTATAATATGACAGATAATAATACCACTTCGTTTAGCTTTAACAGTGGTTCTAATAAGAAAGCTGATCAGAAAACAAAATTTATAATCAATCAAGAAATGTTTTTAAATATTTTATCTAAAATTGACGGAGTAAATGAGAATAGTAAAATAAAGTTAGAAACTGAAAAAATTATTGAAATTGTACATAACCCTGGAAAAGATTATTTGGGCATTTTAAACATATCTTCTAACGGTGGTACTGCAATAATTAATAAGATGGTGTTATTAAGTGAGTTAGATCAAATAATAAACGCACAAACTATCGGAAGAGCAAAATATTATATTAGTCGTTTAAAGAAAGGTTTAACTGAAATTAAAACCAGCAAAATTAATGATTTAAATCTTAATAGGTGGAAAGAATATGATGATATACTTACAGATAGTTTGTGGATTTTAGATAAAAGGGATAATTCCGGGGCACACAATGCAGGATATTGGGGCAATTTCATTCCTCAAATACCAAATCAGTTTTTAAGAAGATACACAAAACAAGGCGAATATGTTTTAGATGCTTTTTTAGGTAGCGGAACAACACTGATTGAATGTAAAAGATTGGGTAGAAATGGTATTGGTATAGAACTATTGCCAGAAGTTGTAGAGATGGCAAAGAAAAATATTTCTTGTGAAGAAAATAAATTTAATATTAAAACAGATATTATTAATGCGGATAGTACTGAATTAAATTTTAAAAGGGAGCTGGGAAAAAGAGGGATTAAATCGGTTCAGTTTTTAATAATGCATCCACCTTATTGGGATATTATTAAATTTAGTAAGAATGAAAAAGATTTATCAAACGCTAAAAATATTGAAGAATTTTTAAATCTCTTTGGTAAAATTGTAGACAACACCTATGATGTTTTAGATAAAGGTAGATATCTTGCGGTAGTAATTGGGGACAAATATTCGGGAGGGGAATGGATACCTTTAGCATTTTATACTATGAATGAGGTTTTAAAGAGGGGGTACATTCTAAAATCTACAATAATTAAGAATTTTGAGGAAACAAAAGGTAAAATGAATCAAAAAGAACTATGGAGATATAGAGCATTAGTCGGTGGATTCTATATCTTTAAACATGAATATATATTTTTGTTCAAGA
Source organism: uncultured Atribacterota bacterium (assembly GCA_964632105.1). Taxonomy (GTDB): domain Bacteria; phylum Atribacterota; class Phoenicimicrobiia; order Phoenicimicrobiales; family Phoenicimicrobiaceae; genus Sediminicultor. The sequence continues at coordinate 1,553 of CAZWFH010000095.1, read as the reverse complement.
AGGTGAAAAAATGACAACAACACATGTTTTTATAGTAGATACAAACACATTCAAATATCATTTAGAGTATCTTTTTGCAGGAACAGGGGCAAAAGATACAAAGGTTGATTTTAATAATAATCCTAATACCTCTTTATATCATACAAGTGAAAATAATTTAGTGGGGATGATTGCGGACTCCCAAAGATTGCGAATAGGTGATTTTGTCGTGTTCTATTTACAACAAAATTATTCCGAGAAAATTTATGAAGGAAAATTTTATGGAATTTTTAAGGTTAAGGAAGATCTATCTTTTTTAGATAACAATGATTCTGGGCAATTTTTAAAAAATGAATTGGTAAAATCCTTAACTTTTAGGACATTGCTTGAGCCTTTTGAGATTTATTCGAAAGGGGTTACGGAATGGGAGGCATTAGACGAAATAAAGCGTATTCAATCACCAAATCAAATGTTATGGAGTATGATTTACAGGAAGCTAAAAGGCAACAGAGGAAATACAATGATAACTATTTATGAAAGTGAAAGATTATTTAAGCTGTTAAGAGATAAAAATAATCGTCAAATGCTTTCGGGAGATAGATTCACCTTTAATATTTTAGCACAAGAAATAAAACAAGATATAGATAGACATAATTACACTGGAAGAAAAGAAAAAATAAATATTCTTCCGAGATTAGTTAATAAATACCGAAACAATAAAGCTTTTGAAACTCATTTGCAGGCATATATTGTCCAGAATATCGGTAGAAATACAAATCATAATTTAGATAACTCTCTTCTTAATGGGCTAAATTTTGAGTGGTTAGGAAATGAAGTTTCTTGTGGAGTGGGCATGCAAAGAATAGACATAATGCTTTCTTTGATTAAAAATAATATTAAATTGGTTCTTCCTATTGAATTAAAGGCTGTTGAGGCAAGCACAAATAATATTACTCAGATTCAAAGATATGTTGATTGGTTAGAGCAATATTATATTCCAAATAGAATTAGTGATGTTCAACCTGTTTTAATTTCTAAAAAGATAGTAAATAAAAATACTAATAATTATCAAAGTATCATAGAAAGTTTTAAATATTTTAATGATAAAAATAATCGCTGTATATCTATAAAATATATTGAATATGAATTAGAAGAAGATAAATTAAGTTTTCAAGAAGTAATTTATTAAAGTAAAAAAGCCTCGCCCCTGTTTTGTTAGAAGTAATTATCAATATTCCCATTTTTGGAATATTTTTTGTTATCTTTATTTATTCCGGGTCATATCTTTTTATCGAACTGGATGGGTGTAGTTAATAAAAAGGAGCATTTATGCAAATAATAGCTTTAATCAATCAAAAAGGCGAAGTGGAAAAGACTACTTGCACAATTAACATAGGAGCAGGCTTAAATAGGCTTGGCAAGCGCGTCTTATTGATAGATTTAGATCCGCAGGCACATTTATTTGGACTTACAGCCTGGGAATACCCGCTCACGAGCTTAAAATGCATTTTACAGAATCTTAAATAAAAGCGAAAAAGAAATGAAAATTTAATGTATAAACATTGCTCTTTCAC
>CAZWFH010000094.1:0-6091 GCA_964632105.1 uncultured Atribacterota bacterium | reverse complement strand
ACCATCATAAAGAATTGTTTTGCCGTCTTTGGGTAGACCTGCTTCTATTAAAGCTCCTTCAATTTCCTCTTCTTTTGCGCCATTAAAAATAGGAGTTATAACTCTAATACCTAGAGTTTTGGCTACCCAGCCTAAATGTACTTCTAAAACTTGCCCCACATTCATCCTGGAGGGTACTCCTAAAGGGTTCAATACTATTTCTATTGGTGTACCATCTGACATAAAGGGCATATCAGCCTCAGGCAAAATTTTAGCAATAACTCCTTTATTTCCATGTCTCCCCGAAATCTTATCCCCTTCTGAAATCTTTCTTTTTTGGGCAATAAATATTTTTACTAATTGATTTACTCCTGGAGTGAGATCATCATTATTTTCCCTGGAAAATACTTTTACGCCTATAACCTTACCTTTTTCACCATGGGGAACTCGGAGAGAAGTATCTCTTATTTCTCGAGCCTTTTCCCCAAAAATTGCTCTTAATAATCTTTCCTCTGGCCCTAAATCAGTTTCGCCCTTAGGGGTTACTTTTCCTACTAAAATATCGCCTGATTCCACCTCTGCCCCAATTCGAACTATTCCTCTTTCATCTAAGTTGGCTAGGCTGCCTTCCCCGATATTAGGGATATCACAAGTTATTTCTTCCGGTCCCAATTTAGTATCCCGTGCTACACACTCTTGTTCAGAAATATGAATAGAAGTGAAAGTATCTTCTCTAACTAATTTTTCACTAATCAAAATAGCATCCTCAAAATTATAGCCTTCCCAAGGCATGTAAGCTACAAGAATATTCCTACCCAAAGAAAGACACCCTTCAGAAGTTAAGGGACCATCTGCAAGCACATCCCCCTTCTTTATAATCATTCCTTCTTCTATTAAAGGTATCTGATTTATACAAGTTCCCTGATTAGAACGAACGAATTTTTTTAATATATATTCTTTTTGAATATTGTCAGTATTCTCAATAATTATTTTGTCCGCACTTACTTCTTTCACCAAGCCATCATCTTGGGAAATAAGGACTGCACCTGAGTCGACAGCAACTTTATTTTCCATTCCCGTTCCCACTAAAGGAATTTCGGGTTTTATTAAAGGTACAGATTGTCTCTGCATATTAGTACCCATTAAAGCTCTGTTCGCATCATCGTGCTCTAAAAAGGGTATCAAGCTAGCTGAAATGCTGGCAATCTGTTTGGGAGATACATCAATAAAATCTATTTCATCTGGCAGACACTCAATAATGTCTCCTCTAAACCGGCAAGGTACATCGTCTTGTGAAATTTTGTTATCTTTATCTATTTTTATATTTATTTGAGCAATTTTATATTTATCTTCTTCATCGGCGGAGAGGTAAACGATCTCATCAGTTATTTTCCCTTCTATCACCCTAAAATAAGGTGTCTCAATAAATCCTAATTCATTCACCCTTGCATAAATACAAAGAGATCCTATTAATCCAATATTAGGGCCTTCGGGAGTCTCAATGGGACAAATTCTGCCATAATGAGTATGGTGAACATCTCTTACTTCAAAGCCCGCTCTTTCTCTGGTTAAACCTCCTGGGCCTAAGGCAGAAAGCCTTCTTTTATGAGTAATTTCAGATAAAGGATTGGTCTGATCCATAAACTGAGAAAGCTGACTACTCCCAAAAAACTGTCTAATAGTAGCCAATAATGGCCGTGCGTTTATCAAGGCTTGGGGAGTAATAGCAGAAACATCAGGTTGGATAGTCATCCTCTCCCGAATCACTCTTTCCATCCTGCTTAATCCAATGTAAAATTGATCCTGAAGTAACTCACCAACTGTCTTTATCCTTCTATTCCCTAAATGATCAATGTCGTCTATATATCCAATTTCTTTATATAAATTGACTAAATACCTTAAAGAAGCGACAATATCCTCTCTTGTTAACGAAGGACCCTTTTTTATTTTTATTTTTTCTTTACATTTTTTTATTTTGTATATTAAGGCATCAGATAATTTATCACCTGTACTACAAATTACTTCACCTGTTTTTGGATTAATTATATCCTCAGCAACAATCGCATTTATAATCCCTTCATTAATTCCTTCACTCAGTTTATCAACAATTGGCATTAAAGCTTCATCTTTCTCATTAAAAACAGTTACCGTTTCATTTTCAGAATTCAACACTTTTACCTTTTCAATTCCTGAGTTAATTATTGCAGAAAATGTTTTCTGATTGATTTTTTCTTCTGCCTTTACAATTATTTTATTGTTGTTAGGATCAACAATGTCTTCGGCTGCGATTTTACCTAATATCCGATTTTCAAAGTTTAATTTTCTATTTATTTTATATCTTCCGACTTTTGCTAAATCATATCTTTTAGGATCAAAAAGTAATCTATAAACTAATTGACGAGTATTTCTTTCGGTCGGAGGTTCGCTGGGTCTCAATCTTCTAAACATTTCTATCAGGGCTTCTTTTTCATTGGCTGTATTATCTTTTTCTAAAGTTGCTTTTACAATCTCTTCGTAATCAAAAAGTTCCATTATTTCTTCATTGTTTTCATATCCTAAAGCTCTTAATAGGGTAGTTGCTGGAATTTTCCTTTTTTTATCAATTCGAACATAAATCATGTCGGAAGAATCAAATCCAAATTCTAACCAGGATCCACGATTAGGTATAATTTTAAATTTATACAATGATTTGCTATCTCCGCTGTTTTTTTCTTCATCAAAATAAATACCGGGAGATCTTATTAATTGATTTACTATCACCCTTTCTGCTCCGTTAATAACGAAACCTCCGTTTTCGGTCATAAGCGGTAACTCACCCATAAAAACATCTTGCTCTTTAATTTCACCTGTCTTCTTACTGATTAAATTTATCTTAACTTCTAAAGGAGCAGAATAAGTTCCGCCTTTTTCCCAACATCCGTAAGCAGAATCTTTACATTCCCCCAGTGAATAACTAATAAAATCTAAAATCAAATTACCGGTAAAGTCTTGAATGGGAAAAATGTCTATAAAAACTTCCTGTAACCCTTGCTTTTTTCTTTTATCAGGCGAAACAAACCTTTGTAAAAAATCTTCAAAAGATTTTTTTTGTATATCCAATAAATTGGGGATAGGACATAATTCAGGTATTTTGGAATAATCTTTCACTTGTTTATATTTATTGTGCACCGCAAAACACCAACCTTTATATTAATGATTAAAATATTAAAATAATAGTAACAGAAATAATAGTCAGATAATAGATTCTCAAAATTCAAAATTTGTTCACAAAGCATAGATGAATTTCTTACTTAGTGACTATCTTATCATTTCTTAGATTTTAAAAAACAAAATAATTACAAAGATAAAATACAGCATTTATACTGAAGGAATATATTTATTTCCGTAAATTATCATTTTATCATTTAGTAATTAAAAATGCAAGAAGATACTCTTTAAATATTTTTAAAGAGTATCTTCGATATTGCTAAAAACTATCTTCTATTTTATTTCTACAACTGCTCCAACCGCTTCTAATTTTTCTTTTATTCCTTCGGCCTCTTTCTTGTCTACATGTTCTTTTACTGTGTTCGGTGCACCATCCACTAAGTCTTTAGATTCTTTTAAACCTAAAGCAGTGATGGTTCTTATTTCTTTTATTACTTTAATCTTATTTGGTCCTATTTCTTTTAACACTACTTCAAAATCGGTCTTTTCTTCTTTGACCTCGTCTGATGCAGCTGCACCGCCAGCATTACCAGGTATGGCAACCGGCATAGCAGCAGTTACTCCGAATTTTTCCTCTAAAGCTTTAACTAAATCAGCTAATTCTAATACGGTCATCTTCTCTACCTTTTCTAATATTTCCACTGATGCGCTCATTTCAGGTTTAGATTGTTTTTCCTCAGTAACTTTTTTAGCTTTTTTAGTCGCTACTTCTTTTTTTTCTACCATTTATTTCACCTCCTCTCAATATATTATCGTATTGCGTATTGCGAAAAAATTCTATCTTTTTATACCACATATACAATAAGCAATATACTAATTTTTAGCATAAAATCTATGATACTTTAGCTTCTTTTTGTTTTTTTACAGCTTCCAGAGTATAAATCAACCCTCTTAACGGCCCTTGTAAGATAAATACTAAAGAATAAAGCGGAGATTTTACTCCGTTAATCATTTGGGCAATAAGGACATCTTTTGAAGGCAGAGAAGCTATTTCCATAATTTTCTCCGGACTAAAAACTCTTCCGTCTATCAGACCAGATTTGACCTTTAAGTCAATTTTATTTTTTTTAAAATACTCTTTTAGTAATCTAGCCGGGGCAACTCCATCATCACTGCAGAAAGCCATTGCGGTACAACCGATTAGATCTTTGGTCAGATCTTCTACGTTCAACTCTTCGCTGGCTTTTTCCAATAAAGTATTTTTTACTACTTTAAATTCCACCTTCTCGTATTTTAATTCATTTTTAAGGCTGCTAATCTGAGATACATTCATTCCCTGATAATCGGTTAAAACTACTCCTTTGGATTCTTTTAATTTTGCTATCAAATCCTGGAGTATCTCTTTTTTAGAATCTTTACTTAAAGCCAAAACTTATCCTCCTTTCTAACTCTATTAGATATTTTGCTCAATAAAAAACCTTCCCTTAGATCAATCTATAAGGAAGGTGAAACTAGTGTAAGTTTATTCACTTTGTTCTCACCTCGGCAGGAAGATATTTTAATATCCATTAAGTCATCTCTTAACAACTCCTGCTGTCTAAGGTATATTCAAACTTATAAGTATATTTTATTCTTATATTTTTAACTGTTTTATTTTCTATTTTTTATGTTTTTCTATCCAAGCATTTATTTTTTGAGGATCTATGTGAACCCCTGGTCCCATAGTCGATGAAATGGTAATACTGCACATATACATCCCTTTGGCAGCTGATGGTTTAGCTTTAATAATTGCGTCGACAAAGGTAGTAAAATTTTCTAATAATTTTTCTTTATCAAAGTTTATTTTTCCTAAAGGTGCGTGGACTATACCAAATTTATCCGCCCGATACTCTACTTTCCCTGCTTTCACTGCTTCTACGGTATTTTTTATATCAAAAGTAACAGTTCCAACTTTAGGGTTAGGCATTAGACCTCGGGGACCTAATACTTTGCCTAATTTTCCCACTATTTTCATCATATCCGGGGTCGCTATAGTGGCATCAAAATCAGTCCATCCCTTTTGTATTTTTTCAGCTAACTCTTCTGCTCCTACAAAATCAGCCCCAGCTTCTTCTGCCTCTTTTGCTTTCTCTCCTTCGGCAAAGACAACAATTTTCACTTTCTTGCCTGTACCATGAGGTAAATCTACCGCTCCCCTTACCTGTTCCTCTGAACGACGGGTATCGATACCTAATTTAATCGCAATATCGATAGACTCATCAAAATTCACCCAATGAAGCTTTTTAACTAAATCTAAAGTTTCTTCCGGTTCGTAAAACTTATCTTTTTGGTAATCTTTAATAGCCTCTAAATATTTTTTACCTCTTTTTTTACTCATCTTTTTCCTCCTTGTGGTATTATTGGATTTTATCCTTCCACATAAGCTTACGCTTTACTTATTGTTCTCTATCTCTATTCCCATGCTTCTGGCAGTGCCTTCAATTATTTTCATAGCACCTTCTAAATCATTAGCATTTAAATCGGGCATTTTACGTTTAGCAATCTCTTCAATTTTTACCCGGGATAACTTTGCCACTTTTTCTTTATTGGGTATCCCTGAACCCTTTTCTATTCCTGCTGCTTCTTTCAATAAAAAGGCAACTGGAGGCTTTTTGCAAATAAAAGTAAAAGACCTATCCTCATATACATTTATAATTACGGGTATTACAGTTCCAACATCTTGTCTTGTTTTTTCGTTAAAAGCCTTACAAAATTCCATAATGTTTAAACCGTGCTGACCTAAAGCTGGGCCTACCGGTGGTGCAGGATTAGCATTACCAGCTGGTATTTGTAATTTTATTACGGAAACTATTTTCTTTGCCATTAAATTCCTCCTATAACTATAACTAGTCGTTAGTATTTAGTTAGCTAGTTAGTTGGTTAGCGGTTATGTGACTAATAAAACCCTACCATTTATTAATACCAG
>CAZWFH010000093.1:0-6193 GCA_964632105.1 uncultured Atribacterota bacterium | reverse complement strand
GCATGAATTCTGGTATTAATAAATGGTAGGGTTTTATTAGTCACATAACCGTTAGCCGGTTACCCAGTTTACCAGTTAAAATATTGGTTACAAGTTGCGGGTTGCGAGTTTCAAGTTTAAAAAGCCTTTAAAGTGAACTGAAATATAAAAACTAATAACTAAAAACCGAGAACTAACGACTAATTTAATTATTTTTTTTATTTATCTGATGCTATAATACAAACTAATAAAAAAATAAAAAGAGAAGGAGGAGAAATATGATCAATTATATTGTTAGGAGAGTTTTATGGGCTATACCGGTTTTATTGATAATATCTTTAGTGACTTTTGGTCTGGGCCATGCTATTCCCGGAGGCCCCTTCGATAAAGAAAAACCGTTACCAGCGGAGATTATCGCTAATCTGGAAGCTTACTATGGTTTGGATGACCCTTTATGGAAGCAGTACACTGATTATTTATGGAATGCCCTCCATGGTGATTTTGGTCCCTCTTATTCTTCTCGAAGCAGGACAGTAAATGATATTATGGGCGCACATTTTCCTGTTTCAGCCAAATTGGGGGTATTAGCTTTGTTTGTAGCGATGGTGATAGGAATTCCTTTGGGAATGATAGCATCTTTAAGGCAGAATACTTTTATTGATTACTTTTGTATGTTTTTTGCATTACTTGGAGTTTCGGTTCCATCCATGACTTTAGGCCCTCTACTGGTCTGGGTTTTTGCTCTAAAACTAAATATATTACCAGTTGCCCGGTGGGGGACCTGGCAGCAAGCCATTCTACCCGCTTTTACTTTAGGAATAGGAAGTGCTGCTATTTTGGCTCGGTTAACCAGGGCTAGCATGCTGCAAGTGATTAGAGAAGATTATATCAGAACAGCAAGAGCAAAAGGAGTATCAGAAAAAAACGTTACAGTTTTCCATGCCCTTAAAAATGCTCTTATTCCGGTAGTAACTATTATAGGACCTTTATTCGCTGCTCTGGTTACCGGTTCCTTAATTGTTGAACAAATATTTGCCATTCCTGGTTGTGGTAAATATTTTATAACCAGCATTACTAATCGTGATTATCCGGTAGTATTAGGTATTATGCTGCTTTATGCTCTTCTTATAATTATAGCAAATTTGTTAGTAGACATAACCTACTCCTGGATTGACCCTCGAATTAGGTATTCGTAGAATAATTATTAAGAAAGGAAGGATTATATTATCTTGGAAATAAAATCAAAAGAAAAAGAAAAGTTTAAGGATGAAACAGTCATCCTAAAAAGACCTGAAGTAAGTCTTTGGAAAGATGCCTTTCGAAGAATGTGTAAAAATAAAATGTCTGTACTAGGTGCGATAATCATTATAGCCTTGCTTATTCTTGCTATCTTTGCCCCCTATATTGCCCCTTATCATTATGCTGAGGGCAATTTGAAGGATAATTACGCTAAACCGGGAGACAAATATCTATTAGGTGCAGATTTTATGGGTCGAGATGTACTTAGTAGAATTATTTATGGTACCAGAATATCATTAAGTGTTGGAATAATAGGAGCTTTAACTTCTTTTATAATAGGAATTTTATACGGAGTTATTTCGGGATATTATGGAGGAAAAATCGATAATATCATGATGCGCTTTGTGGATATTATGTACGGTTTTCCTACCTTGTTATTGATTATTTTAATGATGGTTCTTTTTAAATCTACTTTTGCCATAACTACTCCCGGAACTATTGCTGGAACTTTAAGTGCAATTGATAAGGCCTTTGGCGGATTGTTCTTTATTTTTATTGGAATAGGAATAACTGCCTGGATTGGAATGGCCCGAATTGCCCGGGGGATGGCTTTATCATTACGGGAAAAAGAATTTGTGGAAGCTGCTCGAGCTACTGGAAATAGTAATATTCAAATAATGATGAAACATATACTGCCTAATTTAATTGGTCCTTGTGTTGTAGCGGTAACCTTGCGGATACCTCGATTTATTACCTTTGAAGCATTTTTAAGCTTTATTGGCTTAGGGGTAAATCCCCCAACTCCCAGTTGGGGAATGATGATATCAGAGGGATATAGAGCCATTCGTTCTTATCCTCATTTAGCTTTGTATCCAGGTATTGCTCTTGCTATTACTATGCTGGCTTTTAATTTTTTGGGGGATGGATTGCGTGATGCTTTAGATCCACGAATGAAATAGGCTTTTTTGCGCCCGTAGCTCAATGGATAGAGCAGGGGCTTCCTAAGCCCTTGGTTGGAAGTTCGACTCTTCTCGGGCGTACCATTTTTATAATCATTTTGTCTAAAATAATTAATTGAAGGATTTTTAAATGAAAATTGATTTAGCTGACCAAATTGAAGAAATCTTGTTGAACTCTATAGAAGAAAATATCAAACATGATAATTTCCAGATTAAGAGTATCCCTAAGATAATATTACTAATCCCTAAAGATAAATCACACGGTGACTTATCCACTAATATCGCCATGCAATTAGCTCGAGAATTAAGGGCAAAACCCCTGGACATTGCAAATTTTATTGTAAACAATTTAGATATTCAGGGTACAATTGTAGATAAAGTCAAAATTGCCGGCCCAGGTTTTATCAATTTTTGCTTGAGTGAAAATTGGCTATATAAGGTTATAGATGAAATTAGAGAACAGGGAGAGAATTACGGTAAAGTAAATTTAGGTAAAGGGAAGAGGGTTCAAGTAGAATTTGTCAGCGTTAATCCTACCGGTCCCCTACATGTGGGCCATGGAAAATGTGCAGCAGTAGGAGATGCATTAAGCAGTATATTAAAAGCAGCAGGATACGAAGTAGAAAAAGAATATTATATAAATGACCAGGGGAGACAGATTGATTTTTTAGGTGAATCGGTTAAAGTAAGATATAATAACCTTTTGGGAGAAAAGAAAGAATTTCCCGCTGATGGCTATAAAGGCGAATATATTGTCGATATAGCCAAAGAAGTTATAGGTAAATTTCAAGATAAGTACAAAGGAAGAGATGATAAAGAAAGTCGAGAATTTTTTAGGGAGTTTACTTTAAAAAAGATTTTATCAGGAATTAAAAAAGATTTAAAAGATTTTGGAATAGAATTTGATGTCTGGTTTAGTGAAAGATCACTTTTTAAACAAAATAAGCTTCAAGAAGTTATAGAATTACTCAAGCAGAGGGATTTTCTTTATGAAAAAGAAGGCGCACTCTGGTTAAAGTCCACTGAATTTGGTGACGAAAAAGACAGAGTAGTAATTCGGGAAAATAATATTCCCACTTATTTTGCTTCTGATATTGTTTATCATCAAAATAAATATCAACGGGGATTTGACAAAGTAATAGATATTTGGGGTGCTGACCACCATGGTTATATTAAAAGGATGAAAGCAGCAGCACAAGCTTTGGGTTATCCTGAAGGTTTTTTGGATGTACTAATCGTGCAATTCGTAACCTTAATAAAAGATGGCAAAGAAGTGGGAATGTCTACTCGAGGAGGAGAATTTGTTACTCTAAGAGATTTAATACGAGAAGTAGGGAAAGATGTGGCTCGTTATTTCTTTTTAATGAGGAGTTATGATAGTCATACGGAGTTTGACTTAGATGTGGCTAAATCTCAATCTATGGAAAATCCCGTATATTATATTCAATATGCTTATGCGCGGATATGTAGTATAATAAAAAAGGCAGAACAAGAAGGAATAAAACTCGGTAAAAACAAAGAAGTTAATCTCCACTTATTGGATAAAGAGGAAGAGATTGAATTGATTAAAAAACTATCTTCCTTAAAAGAAGTGGTTAGAAAGAGTGCTTTAACCTGGAAACCGCACCTCTTAACGACTTACCTTTATGATTTAGCTTCTTTGTTCCATAAGTATTATACTGTACACCGGGTAATTACCGAAGATATAGAATTGACTAAAGCTCGCTTGATATTAATAGATTGCACCAGGATAGTATTGCTTAATGCCCTTAAGATTTTAGGGATTTCAACTCCGGAGAGTATGTAGGATAGCGTATAGCGTGTAGCGTTTAGCGGATAGGATATTAGTTATCCAGTTACCCGGTTACCCAGTTTACCAGTTAAAATAGAGGTTACAAGTTGCAGGTTGCAAGTTTCAAGTTTTAAAAAACCTTTACAGTAAAATGAAAACTGATTTTCTTTATCTAAAAACTATAAACTAATAACTAAAAACCAAGAACTAACGACTATATGGGAGAAGTAGATGGATAAGACAAGATTTATAATAATTACCGGTCTGTCCGGAGCAGGAAAAAGTATAGCGGTCAAGTGCTTTGAAGATTCTGGTTTTTTCTGCGTAGATAATATTCCTTCCCAGCTAATCCTCAAATTTGCTGAAATTTGTTTAAAATCAAAGGGGAAACTGTCAAAGATTGCTTTAGTGGTAGATATAAGAGGAGGGATTTTTTTTAAGGATTTATACGAATCACTTGATTATTTAAAAGAATTAGGGATTAATCGAGAGATATTATTTTTAGAAGCAAGTGATGAGATGTTGATGCACCGATTTAGCGGAACCAGGAGAAAACATCCTCTAAATATTTCAGATAACATTCTGGAAAACATACAAGCAGAGAGAGAACAGTTAAAAGAATTAAGGTCACAAGCTAACCTAATAATAGATACTTCTGATTTAACTCCCAAACAATTAAGTAATGAAATTATCAGGAATTTTATAAAAGGAAAAGAACAAGAGATTCAGGTAACTCTAATTTCTTTTGGATATAAATATGGCATTCCCATTGATGTAGACATAGTCTTTGATGTTAGATTTCTTACTAACCCCTTCTATATAGACAAATTAAAAAATTTGCCGGGAACCAATGAGAAGATTGAAAAATATGTAACCGAATTTCCTGTAACCCAACATTTTACGGAAGTTTATTTTAATTTATTGAATTATTTAATCCCTTATTATGTTAAAGAAGGTAAGACATATCTGTCTATTGCTTTCGGATGTACCGGGGGTAGACATAGATCGGTAGTTTTAATAAACAATTTAGCAAATTATTTAGAGGGAAAAAGATATAAGATATTTGTGAAACACAGAGATATGAATAAAGATGAAATAAAGATTAAAAGCGACTTGTGAGATTTTATTAAAAACTCAAAGCGAAAAGAGCAGAGCCATAGAATGTTATTTTCTTACCGAGTAAAAAATGAATTAGCCAGAATAATTCCCAAGGATATATCTAAACAGAAGGATGAATTGCTGGCATTTATAAAATTAAAAGGAAATATAGTTAAATCGGGTCAGAAAAAAAATATAGTTATTATCTTAGAAGACCCTACTACCACACGGACTGCTTATAATTTGATTAAAAGGGTTTTTAAAATTTTTCCCTCAGTTGAAAAAGAAAATTTATCGAATACAAAAAAACATTATAAAGTTAAATTTCTTTTTTTAAAAGAAACCGAGAGAATTTTAAAAGAATTGAATTTAAACTGGGGGAATGAACCTGTACACGATAAACAGTATATAGGAGAAAAAAGGTCAAATTTAAATAAAAATTTTTCTAAAGATTCATATTTAAGAGGAGCCTTTTTGGTAAATGGATTTGTAAATGATCCGGAAAAGATGTATCACTTGGAAATTTCTACAAAGGATGAAGGGGAAGCAAATTTTATTCATACTCTCTTTGACTATTACGGTTTAAACTCTCGGATAAGTTTTTGGAAGAAGAAATGGGTAGTATATTTAAAGAGAGGGGATAGCATATTTGAATTTTTAAGATTAATCGGGCTTCAAAATGCTTTATTATATTTTCAGGATATAAGGGCCAGAAAAGATGTATTAAATACTGTAAATAGATTAGTTAATTGCGAAACAGCAAATTTAGATAAGATAGTTCTTTCTGCTGCTAAACAGTTACACGATATTGATGTGATAGAAAAAAAAATAGGTTTGCAGCATATTTCACCGAGATTATCATTGGTAGCTGAAGTACGTAAAAATTTGCCTTATGCCAGTTTACAGGAATTAGCTGAGGAAGTAGATTTTAAAATTACTAAATCGGGGATTTATCATCGGTTAAGAAAAATTTCTCAGATTGCGGAAAATTTATAAATCCATTCTTCTTTTCTCTCTAGTTCTCTTTCTTAACTCGATACTTGATACTATATACTCGATACTATATTTATAAAATAAAGATTAAATTTGGTATATTAAAATTTTTTTGATAAAATAATATAACTAT
>CAZWFH010000092.1:0-6281 GCA_964632105.1 uncultured Atribacterota bacterium | reverse complement strand
CTAAAAAACTAATCTCTAAAATGACTCTTGAAGAGAAAATAGGACAGATGTTTCAGGTGGGTTTTGTTGGTACAAAAGTTACTTCTGGAATATCGGAAATGATAAAGGATTATCACATAGGGGGGATAATATATTTTAGGCGTAACATAAAATCACTTAGACAAGTATTTAAATTATCTAATGAACTACAAGCAATATCAATAAACCAGAGAGTAGGATTACCATTAATGATTTCCACCGATCAGGAAGGTGGTATAGTACACCGATTAATTGGAGGGACGCATTTTCCCGGAAGTATGGTATTAGGTGCTACAAAAAATACAGAATTAGCTGAAAGAATGGGTCAAGCAATTGCGAAGGAACTAAAAACGGTAGGAATTAATATGGATTTTGCTCCCGTTTTAGATGTTAATTGTAATTCTTTGAATCCGGTTATAGGGGTAAGGTCTTTTGGCGAAGATCCTTTTTGGGTTGCCAAGTTGGGCGTAGCTTTTATTAAAGGGGTACAAGCAGAAGGGGTTATTGCTTGTGGCAAGCATTTTCCTGGACATGGCGATACGGTTGCCGATTCTCATTTAACTCTTCCGGTTGTTAAACATGACAGGAATCATTTAGAGAAAGTTGAATTTTATCCTTTTATGCAAGCCATACAAGCAGGGGTTGACAGTATTATGACTGCTCATGTCTGCTTTCCTTCCATAGAACCAAAAGAAGATATTCCCGCAACTTTATCATACAATGTTTTAACAAATTTACTAAGAAAGGAATTGGGATATACAGGTATAATTATTACTGATTGTATGGAGATGAAAGCTATTGCTGACGGTTTTGGTACTTCGGAAGGGGCAATTATGTCCATTAAAGCAGGGAGTGATATAGTTTTAGTGTCCCATAGTATTAATAAACAAAAACAGGCTATGGAAATGGTTGTTGAAGCAGTAAGAAAAGGAGAAATATCTGAAGAAAGAATCAATCAATCTGTATTAAGGATACTTCGATTAAAGAAGAAGAGAATCTGCTTAAAGACTATCATTGGTTCTAATTACCAAAAAATAGATAAAAAAATGGATGAAGAACTTGCTTATCAGATAGCAAAAAAAGGAGTAACTTTGGTTAAAGACGAGAGCAATTTAATTCCCATTGATATGTTCAATAGCAAAAAAATATTGGTTTTAGATTTTTTTCTAAAACGCTCATCCTTAGTAGAAGATGATATAGAGAATGAAAATTTATTAGTTGATTTTTTAAGGGAAGAAGGAGTAGAGGTTAAACACTATACTTTTTTTGAAGGCAAGGATACAATGCCTTCATTAGAGGGAATTGGTAGGATTATTGTTTGCAGTTTCAACGCTATCCATAATCCTTATCAAGTTAAAATAATTAGAAAAATACAAACCCTAAATATACCGTTTATTGTTTTATCCAGTAATCCTTATGATCTTCAAGCTTTTCCCGAAGTATCTACTTTTTTAACTACTTATGATTATAGTCCCTTTAATTTACAAGTAGCTAGCGAGATAATAGTTGGTAAATATAAAGCTCAGGGGATTTTACCTGTGACGTTGAAATTTTAAAGATATATGAGGAGTTATATAGTAATAAATTTTACAGGAAAATTAGTAATAAAAATATTTTTTACTTAAAGTTATATAGTTAGTCTAATGAAAAAAATAATATTACAGTGCTAAAAAGTACAGAAAGATAAGATGGTGAATTATTTATGCTCGATGGTTTAATTTCATTAATAAAGCCACTAGTGGTTCCCTCGCTTGATGATAATTTTCGTCCTGCTGTTTTATGGAATCATGCTTTTCTGGATGCGGTTCGTTCTTCAGGAGAAGGGCTGCCCCTTGCTGTTGGTTTAGAGCGAAACGATGGGGGTGTCTCAATTTTTAGGACACATATTTTCCCTCCGGAACATAAATTGGCTTCGACCAACTTATTATATACTGAACGCTTGGTAAAAACGTTGTTATGGCTTCGAGGTGGGCACAAGCTAACTATAGCCGGACCCGTTAAAATTGGGAAATTTATTAAAGAAGTATATTCTTCTAGAGGAGAGCGCGCTTTTGATGCAAACTTTATGTCTAATATATACGAAAAACCTTCCACTGTAGAAATTAGTAATACTAAAAAAATTTATCCTACCAAAGAAAAGTCAATTCCCTTGGGTGGTCATCTTGAAGGATGTCGTATCGGTTTTGACCTGGGAGCAAGTGATAGAAAGGTAAGTGCAGTTATAGATGGAAAAGCAGTCTTTAGTGAGGAAGTAGTATGGAACCCTAGCATACAAACTAATCCAAACTATCATTATCAAGAAATTATGTCTATGTTGGACCATGCTGCAGCTCATATGCCACGTGTTGATACTATAGGGGGAAGCTCTGCAGGAATCTATATAAATAATCGTGTAATGAGTGCTTCAATATTTCGTGGAATTTCTCCTGATCTTTTTGAAAAAAGAGTAAAACACATTTTTTTAGATATACAAAAGGAATGGGGTGTCCCTTTGGAGATAATAAATGATGGAGAGATTACTGCCCTGGCCGGTTCTATGTCCTTGGAAACAAATTCAGTATTAGGTATCGCTATGGGTTCTAGTGAAGCAGGAGGATACATCAATAAAGATGGAAACATTACTGGATGGTTAAATGAATTAGCTTTTGCACCTATTGATTTCAATACTGAAGCACCTGTTGATGAGTGGTCTGGTGATCGAGGATGTGGAGTTCAATATTTCTCACAGGTAGCGGTTATACGACTTGCTAAAAAGGCAGGAATTGTTTTTGATGAAAAACAAACTCCTGCTGAAAAATTAAAATTTGTTCAGATGCTAATGAGCAAAGGAGATGACCGAGCAAAAAAAGTCTTTGAAACAATTGGCTGCTATTTGGGTTATGGCATTGCTTATTATGCAGATTTTTATGATATAAAACATATATTAATATTGGGTCGGGTTACCTCTGGAGAGGGCGGTCACATAATTCTACAAAAAGCAGAGCAGGTGCTAAAAGAAGAATTTCCAGAATTATTTGAAAATATTTCTTTAGACCTTCCTGATGAATCTATTAGGAGAGTAGGCCAATCCATTGCTGCTGCAAGTTTGCCTACTTTACAACAGATAGATGATATTAATAAGAAGCGGAGAGTAAAATGATTAATAAAAACAAAAGAATTATTATAATAAATGGTACAATTATCACTCCATTTCACTTGGTCAGCGGTAAGGCTATCATTGTAGAAAAGGAAAAAATTTTAGGAATAAAAAACGAAGAAGAAATAAACAATGTTATATTGAATGGGGCAGAGGTAATTGAAGGTAAAGATAAATATATAGCCCCCGGCTATATTGACATACATGTCCATGGTGGTGGTGGTTCAGATGTAATGGATGGAGACTATGAAGCCATAAACCAGATTGCTATTACTCACTCTCATTTTGGTACCACGTCGTTTCTTCCCACTACAATGACTATGAGTAAAGATAAAATCATTAGAAGTCTTCGGAGCATTTGTGAGGCAGTAAAAAAAGGAACTGCGGGTGCTGAAATTTTAGGGATACATATGGAAGGACCTTATATTAACCCTGAAAAGAAAGGGGCTCAAAAAGAAGAGGAGATTAAAAAAATTTCCATCGAGGAGTTCTTGGAATTTAATCAGGCTTCGGGAAATTTAATTCGTTTGGTAACTATTGCGCCAGAAATGCCGGGAGCAATTGGTCTTATTAAATATTTATATAAACAGGGAATTATTGCTTCGGTGGGACATACTAATGCCACTTATGTACAGACCCAAGCTGGTATTCAGGCCGGACTATCTCATGTCACCCATACTTTTAATGCTATGAGACAACTGCACCATCGGGAGCCGGGTGTGGTAGGAGCGGCTTTGACTTCTCCAGAATTAACAGTAGAGGTTATTGCTGATGGTATACATATCCATCCAATTGTATTGAAAATATTAACTAAAATTAAAGAAGGCGAAAAAGTAGTCTTAATTACTGATGCTATGAGGGCAGCAGGCCTTAAAGAGGGAACCTATGATTTGGGAGGGCAAGAGGTTATTGTGACTAAAGGACAAGCGAGGTTAAAAGACGGAACTTTAGCAGGTAGCGTGTTAACTATGGATAAAGCGGTTAAAAATATGGTAAACAAAATAGGTATTCAATTGCCAAAAGCAATTCAAATGGCAAGCTTTAATCCGGCGAAGTGCCTTGGAATAGATGATAGAAAAGGGAGTTTGGAACCTGGTAAAGATGCGGATATTGTTATATTGAATAAGAACTTAGAGGCCGAACTAACTATAGTAGCCGGTAAGATAGTTTACAGGAGAAAATAGATATGAAAGTTGTTATAGTAAAAGATTACCATGAGTTAAGTTCCAAGGCTGCTCAGTTAATTACTGAGCAAATCATAAACAAAAAAAATTCTGTTTTAGGTTTGGCTACAGGCAGCACACCAAATGGTATGTATAAAGAGTTAATTCGTTTAAATCAAGAAGGAAAGGTGGATTTTTCAGAAGTAATTACTTTTAATTTGGATGAATATTATGGCTTATCTCCGGAACATCCACAGAGCTATTACTTCTTTATGTGGGATAGTTTTTTTAAAAACATTAATATTAAAAAAGAAAATGTGCATTTATTAAATGGAATTACAGAAAATATAGATAAGGAATGTGCGCAATACGAAGCTTTAATTAAAAAAAGCGGTGGAATTGATTTGCAAGTTTTAGGGATTGGCAATAATGGTCATATAGGTTTTAATGAACCGGATATCAGTTTAAATACCAAAACTCATTTAGTAAACTTGACTGCTAAAACGATTCGGGCGAATTCTCGTTTTTTTAATACCGCTCAGGAAGTGCCCAAAAAAGCTATCACTATGGGGATAGGGACTATTATGCAGGCAAGAAAAATTATTTTGCTGGCTAACGGTAAAAGAAAAGCCCGGGTTATTGAAAAAACAATAAATGGTTCTATTACTACCAAGGTACCGGCAACTGTTCTTCAACTTCATAATGACGTAACCATAATCATCGACCAAGAAGCAGCTTCTCAGTTTGTAAATCAACAGTGATATAACTTATTTTAATTAATAAATTTAAGTTAATTTAGAAAGCATAATTTAGATAATATTTTTAAAAGAACTGATTCTCTAAATTATGCTTTTTGTTATTTTAAAAGTCTAATCTTTAAAGGTATTTATAACCTTGTAACTAAAAGATTTCCTAAAGAGAATAAAATATTATATAATAAAATAAATTTAATTTTAATTAAAAATATAACGAATATTTATGTTCAATGATAAATACTTAAGAATTTTTAAAAAAGGAGTGAAATGTTTTGATTAAAAAACAAATGATAGCCGATTTAAGTTTAAACACTCAGATTAATGATGTATTTTTATTAAAAAATAAAGAGTTTAAAGTAAGGCGGGATAAAAAAACTATCGATATGTTCTTTAAAATTGCCGATAAAACCGGGGAAATTGAAGCCATTAATTGGGATGTTTCTAATGATAGAGTGGAGAAATTAAGCAAGATTGAATTCGCGCGTGTTCAGGGGTATATTTCTAAAAAGAAAAGTGATGGGACCCTTCAGGTAACAATTTCTTCTCTTACCGGAACTGCACCATTAGATTTAGATTATTCAGATTATTTGCCCCAATCAAAAAAAGATTTAGATAAATTAATGAATATAGTGTATTCAAACATAGAATCAATAAAAAATATTTATTTGAAGAAGCTCTTAAAAACTTTTTTTGACGACCAAGAATTTGTGGAAAAATTTAAAAAAGCTCCAGCGGCTACAAAAGTACACCAGCCTTATCTCGGAGGTTTGCTCGAGCATACCTGTAATTTAGTTAGGATATGTGAAACAATAGGTGATATTTATAAAGAGATAAATCGTGAATTTTTGATAACTATGGCTCTACTCCACGATATAGGCAAGGTTAGAGAATATACTTATGACAGAGTAATTGAATATACCGATGAAGGCAAACTTTTAGGTCATATTGCTATAGGGTTGGAGATGATTGACCAAAAAATAAAGAGTTTAGATAATTTTCCTCCGGATTTAGAATTAATGATAAAACATACTCTCTTAAGCCATCACGGTCATTTTGAATTCGGCTCACCAAAACTCCCCAGCATATTAACTGCTATTGCTCTTCATTATGCTGATGAAACAGAAGCCAAAATAAGTGGTTTTATAAATATAAAAGAAGAAAGTGGAAATTTTAATGAAAAATGGAGTAAATGGATTTGGTGGTTAGAGA
>CAZWFH010000091.1:0-6299 GCA_964632105.1 uncultured Atribacterota bacterium | reverse complement strand
CCCCATATCGGACTTTCACCGACAAGTAATCACCCATGCTGGGCGCACTAAAAAATAGGCGAGCTATTTTTAGTATAACTCGCCTATTTTTAATTTATACTTATCAAGTTAATTACTCTTATTCAGTCTACAGTAATTGACTTAAATGCATATCCAACATTTCCTTCCGAATCTTCTGCAGTTAGTTGTACCAGATAGGTTCCTGCAGAACTATAGGTACAAGTAGTTATCGGTATAGCATAAGTATGGTCACCAGTACCATCATTATAGTTCCAAGTATAACTTACTATTGTAGCACCACTTGCTGAAGTAGTAGACAAAGAAGCATCAAGACCTACTGTAAATGGAGCAGTTCCAGTTGGAGGATCTGGTGTAGTATTAATAACTGCATTTACTTCCCCAGCTAATCCGACAGTAATTTCTACGCTACCATAGCCAACATTTCCAGCTGCATCTGTTACAGTTAGAATAACTGTGTAAATTCCATTACTGGTATATTTGTGAGAAGTAGTAACTCCGGTTTCACTGCTTCCGTCTCCAAAATTCCAGCTATAAGTAGCAGTTCCGCATCCACAATCAGTTTCAGAAGCATCAAAATATACAGTAAAGGGAGCATTTCCAGTTGGAGGATCTGGTGTAGTTTTTATTTTTACATCCGGACCTCCTGTTTCACTTACAGTAATTATTACCGTAGCATAACCCTGATTTGCAAAAAAATCTTTTACAGTTAGTTTTACAACATATGTTCCACTAGTATAGGTATGAGCTGCCGGCATTACTCCGGTTGCAGAAGTTTCATCACCGAAATCCCAGGTGTAACTTTCAATTCCTCGGTTATCAGTAGATTTAGAGCCATCGAAAACAACAGTAAAGGGAGCTGTTCCAGTTGTGCCTGGTGTAACAGTAATAACTGCAGTTGGTGGTTCAAAATCTATACCAGGTTGAAGTGCCGGAAGGTCTACGGTAACAGATTTTGAAATACCATGACCAGCCCCATCAGTTCCTATTAAACTAATAGTGCAAGTCATTTCGGTAACCAATGGATTTGAAGTCATATAATCCTGAGCTTCTTGAAAATAAAGAGGTAAACCGGTGATGGTTGTAATATCTCCAGGGGTTCCCGGTGAAGTAGATGGAGCCACATAAAAAGTTGCACCCACCATTTTGGTTAATGAAGTTATTTTAGTTGTACCCACATAATATTCATATTCAAAGCCTGTACCGATAAATTCTACTTCGTTTATAGAATATATTTCGAGATCAATAGTACCTTCAGTTAAGTCAATATCCGTATAGCTTAACCTTATCTGTGCCTGGGGGTCAAAGATATTAAGAAGTCCAAAAGAAAGCCAATTACACCCCACTAATGATATTATAAAACCTAACAATATTGTGATAAATATTATTTTATACAAATTCTTTTTATTTTTATATTGCAAAGTCTTGTCCTCCCTTTTTATTTAATCTATCGATTAAATAGTCGATAGTCGCTAGTATATAGCAAAGATAAAAACAATAAATCAAAACAAGTCGACAGCATATAGTATGTATGTTGAAATTGCAAGTATGCGGGTTCAATGAATCGAACCCCTACATTTTCATAGACAGGCGAGACGCCTGTCCTACGTATGGGATGACAGAAATATTAGTAATCTAATAAATGTGCGGTAATTAGAATAATTATTTCAGTCGTTTTACTTTTAGTATGAGTAAATTTAAATAATTCTCCGAATATAGGAATACTTGACAAAAATGGTATTTTCCGAATATTTTCAATTTCCTCTGAAGTAATTAAACCTCCAATTACTACAGTTTCATCCAGATTAGCTCGGATTATTACCTTCTCTTCCCTAGAATTTATTACCGGATAACCCTGAATAAGTTCTTCACCTAGTGATTCTATTTTGGGATTTACATCCATAGTAATAAATCCATCACTGCTTAATCGTGGAATGATAGTCATACTTAAACCAACATCTCTATATTCAACAGTTTCAAGACCCTCAGGAGTAATTATTCGAATGGGAATTTTGGAACCAGATAATATTCTTGCCTCTTTACCATCTAAAGTAAGTACTTTGGGATTAGATAATATATTAGTTTTTCCTTCTGTTTGTAGTGCTTTAAGGGTAGCTTCGATTAAACCACTTCTTTCCAATGAACCTCCCAGAGTTATTTCTCCTATAGTAAGCTGCCCTTCTATTTTACTATCTCCACTTCCACTAAACCATTTAACGCCCAAATCTTTCTCTCCATCAAGAGTAATTTCAATAACCTTTGCTTGTATCATTATCTGAGGTGCACGTTTATCCAATCCGATAATCATTGTTTCTACATTATCTAACTCTTCTCTTGTTCCTTTAACAATAATTTCACTCTGTCTGTTATCTATATTTATTCTCTCTTCTTCCGGAATTATGATACTTAACATATTTTTTATTGCTTCAATCTCATCTTCAAAAATAGCATTATCTATCTTAAATGTCCTGGTCAGCAACTCCTCATCTATTGTACCTATAATTCCTTCTAACTTTTCAATTTCCTCCTTTGCACCAGTAACAATAATAGTATTTAATCTCGCATCGGCAACAATATTAATTACTCCTTCCTTAACATAACCATCTAATATACCCTTTGCCACCTCAGCACTCGCATTCTTCAACTCGTATACTCTGGTAATAGGTTTCTTATATCCTTCTATTACCTCTTTCCCAGCAATAATAAGAGTATCGCTTACCTCGGTATAACTTAACCCTTTATTCATTAAAATTAATTCGATTGCTTCTCTGAAAGTTTTATTAGAAAGGTTCAGGGTTATAGTGCCGGTAACTGTGTCATCCAGCATAATATCTATTCCGGAAAGGCTTGATAATGCCCGAATAACATTGACAATATCTTCCTCAAAAACACTCAGGTTGATAGGCTCTGTATAAATATCGAGAATAGATATCTTCGGTTCTTCTTCCTTTTCAATTTTTACTGCTTCACTCTTCACCGGAGTAACCGTAAAGACCTGTTCTTCGGGAGCTGTAAATTCAGTATAATCGTAAACATCGATATAAAGCAACCTGCTATCGGAAGATAATTTTACTTCATAATCGGATTTCTGAAATAAGTCAACCACAAATCGGGTAATGCGAATTGGTTCAGTTTCAAATTGCCCGCACCTTACTTGTTTCACTGACCCCATATTTAGAAATAAGATATTTCTACTTAATTCATCAATACTGTAGTTGGCATTCTTAACATCAATTACAATTCTCTCGGGTGCCTCTAAATAAGAAACTTCATATTCTGAAATAGCTCCACTTGCCTTAATGGTAAGATGGGTATAATTGGGTAATTTTTTATACCAGATATTAGTAAACCAAATATTTTGAGAACTGGCATTTACCACAAATGAAGTTATTAAAAATAAGATCATAATAAAAAGTAATAAAGTTATTTTTCTACTTCTATAATTCATCTGATAAACCTTCACCTCCTATTTTTAATGAAAAAAGGTATTCGTTATAATCGATAATTACCTCATCCTTTTTTATTTCTTTTACAATATATCTATCTAATAAAATATCATACAAATTAGCAATAAAAGTCTCACCATTCATCTCGATCATTGCTACTTTCTTATCTTTTGACCCAATTATTCCGGTTAGTTTTGTCCCCGGAGGCAATTCTGGTTTGGGGAATTTTAAAATACCCTCTTCTTGCTTCTCCTCTGTTTCCCCTAAATAATAAGAAGTTCTTACCTTTTGAAAAGGATTTCGATTACTTGGCGGCTCATATGGTTCATAAACAAATATTTTATCTTCATAACTCTGCTTTCTCTTTTCCATCTCAATTTCAAATTCAGTCTCCTCTTTAACTTCGGGTTTGGTTTCTATTTTTGTAGCTACTACAGTTGAACTCGGTGTTATTACTTTTTTTGCAGGTGTAGCCGTTAATTTTACTGAACTATCGGGAAATACAAGTGGATATCCGAAATAAACTATCCCGGCTATCAGCCATATAATCAATAGAGGAATTAATATTTTATTTTTATTTTTCCCTGTACCTGATTCTGATTTTTTAAATAAATTTCTAATAGATATTTTTCTCACTCTATTCAGAACCCTCTTTTCTTAAAACATAAGCAAACATATTTATAGAAATATTTAATTTTTCAGCTTCTGCCCCTGCTTTACTTAATTTCAATTCTTTAACATCAATTATTCGAGGTAGATTCTCTATCCGGTCCAAATATGCTATTAAATCAAAATAGTTAGCTGTTAAACTCATAGTTATCGGTAGTTTCCCATAGATCCTATCTTTCTCCCAGGAAATATTTTGTGGAGTAAAGGTCGTAAAATCGACATTAAATTCAGTTAGAGTGTCCTGAATCATTACCAATAAATCGGGTATTTCCTTTTCTTTGGGTAACATTACCTCTAAAAATTCTAATTTTTCCAATAAAGCCTTATATTCTACTTTTAAAGCACTGAGTTTTGCTGCAATTCTTTTTCCTTCAGCAATCTTTTCAGCAGTAATCTCAATATCTCTATCCAATTGCTCAATTTTTTGCATTCTTGGTTGATAAACATAAGTATAATTAACATAAACAAAAACAACCAAAATTACAAATATTATGAATGCCATTGTACCTTTAGATAGTTTCATCTAAAAAATACCTCTTTCTTATTGTCATTGCGAGCACCGTTCTCGGTGCGCGGCAATCTCGTTACTACTCTAACCTCTTTGGAATAAATATACCTGATAACCTAAAATTCACAATTTCTACCTCAATCTCTTCTTCCTTAACTTTGTTCTTCCTAACATAACCTAAGTCAATATTATCGAAAGTAGGATTGTCTTTTAAGGTTACCATATATTTTGCAATCAAATAATTATTAAAAGTATTGGCGGTAAAATTAAAAGTTTGATTAGCGCTTAAAGAAAGGTTATCCACCCAAACTTCATCCAGAAGTGAAGCACTATACTCACCCAAAATCCTGGATAAATGAGATTGATTGTCAATTAATCCCTGAATTATATTTATTCGCTCTTCTATTATTTTCTTATCATTTTCCAGATTTTTTACTTCTTTAATAACTTTCTCGATTAAGGCTAATTCACTCTGCATTGTCTTTAATTCTTGTTCCTTATAATCTATTTGCAGTTCTAACGAAAAATAAAAATAAGCAGAACCAAATACTAAAATAATAACAAATAAAATAATTAATATTCTTCTTATACTAAATTTTACTTTTTCTTTATATTCAACTGGCAAAAGATTAATATTCGCCATTCCAAAATTACCTTTCTCTCTTAGCTAATCCAATTACTGTGGCTAAGGAATATTTTAATTTCTTTATTCTATCCAGATCAAATGCACTTTCATCTATCTTTATCTTTTCCAATGGATTTCCAATTATTATGGGTATTTCAATTTGTTCACCTAAAAATTTATCAATATTCTTTATATTAGCACTTCCACCAGATAATATAATTTTATTATATTTAACTTTTTGACTTTGCGTTTTATAATAACTCAGTGACTTTCGCACTTCTTTAGTTATTTGATTTAATATTTTTATTATTATCTTCTCACTTTCATTTATCTTTTCTTCCTTTGCCTCCGGACCCAATACAATCTCTGTATCTCTTTTAAGTTTTTCTGCTTCTTTAAAAGAAATATTTAGAGATGTAGCAATTGCTTTAGTAATATCACTTCCTCCGATTAAAATATTTCTGGTAAATTTAATATTACTTTTCTCAACCAAAGTAAGGATGGTACTGCTTGCACCGATAGATATAATTATATCAATAATTAAACTTTCTTTTTCTCCTTCTTCCTTTTCAGAAAGATAATTTTCAAAAGCTCTGATATTAGCAGAAGAAATTACATCTACTATTTTTGGCATTATCCTGGCTTTTTTTAAGACTTCCATATAAGGATAAACGGTATTTTTGGGGCTAGCTACCAAAAGAACTCTCATCATTTTATTCCCATCTTTTTCCACAAATTCCTCTACTTTCTCAGCATCAATAATAGATTCATCTAAATCATAGGGGACATATTTGGGGGCTTCCCACATTACTCCGGCTATTAACTCTTTATCTTCCATCAAAGGGAGGACAATCTCTCTAACTATTACTTTTTGTCCGGTTATGGCAATATTTGCCTTTCTGTCTCTTATTCTACTTTCTTTTAATAATTCTATTAAAACATCGGTAACAGCAAGGGGATTAAGAATCTCTCCATCGGCTATACTGTTTTCAGGGCTAAGCATTGCCCCATAATTATCGAGTTCATAACCATC
>CAZWFH010000090.1:0-6436 GCA_964632105.1 uncultured Atribacterota bacterium | reverse complement strand
GATTGGGGGAAGGTTTTTCCTGGTTAGCCGATAGTCTGTCAGCGATAGCAGAAAGCGTAGACTGGGAGAAAAAAATAAATAAAGATTTGAATAAAATAAGGATGTTATCCAACAGATTAGTAGAAGGAGTACAGGAAGAAGGAATAAATTTGGCCCTGCTATATATACCCGGTTTAAGTCGACATTACATTGGAAGGTTGGAGGGGGCGGGATATGGGGATGAGAATTCTTTGAGGGATGCGAGTGGGGTCGAGTTGGGTAAATTGATTCCGAAAAGATTAGTTCAAAGAATTCAGAAAAAAATGAAAGAAGATAATAATCATCTGAAAATGCTAAAGGCAAAATGGATAGTTCAAGATGAAAAATTGAAGGCTTTTAAGAAAGTGCCAGAAGAATGTGGTATTAGTATTAGCGAACGGCAACTAGCAACTGCTTTACCTGTCACATTATTGGAACCTTTATTAGAAATCTCACAGCGGCGCCCGGATAGAATTATCTTTATGGGGAAAGAAGCAAAAATTACGGCTAAGGGGTTTTCGCTGCTCTATTTCTTGGCTCAACATAAACAAGAAGTTGTAAGTTATAATAGTATATTAGATGAGCTCTGGAAAGATGAAAAGGATGCCATCTTATCCGCCATGCTCTGGGCAGAGGAAGAGCTGGGGATAGGAAATGGTAGCCAAAAATGGGAGATAGCCTGGAAGAAGTTAATAGAGATACTGGCAGTCAAGAATATTAAATTAAGAAAGCCTGAAGAGAAAGTGGTAAAGACTATGATGGAAGCCAATGTGGGAAAGATTAATAAACAGACATATGATATCTTATCAAAGAGAAAATTATTGAAAGACAAAGGACCTTCTCAGCAGTCTTTGCCAACTAAATAATCTACCGTAGGACAGGTGCCTCGCCTGTTTTTGTATCACCCCCACCTTAATCCTCCCCCCTCAAGGGGGAGGAGATTGTAAAAGGAGTTAGTGCACATGCAAATGCTAAATAGTACCAACAATATAAATATCGCTCCCCACTTCAACTTATCCGAGTTTGCCTGTCCCTGCTGTAATCTGGTTATGCTTCATCCCAAGCTGCTTGGAAAATTAGTGGAATTAAGGAATATTTTGGAAAGACCGGTGTATATTACCTCCGGATACCGTTGTCCAAGATATAATCAAAAAATTGGAGGAGTAGTAAACAGTTACCACTGTATCGGACTAGCAGCAGATATAAAAGTAAAAGATATCAACTTGATAGAACTTTTAGAAATATGTGAGAATATAGATTTTACCGGAATCGGATTCTATGAGAAGAAGAACTTCCTCCACTTGGATGTCCGGCCAACCAAACGCAGCCGCTGGAGGGAATGAGAAAGGAGTGAAGTAATGGATGTTAAAACATTATCTGAAGTAATTGCTAACCAGGGGTTTCCTATCGCCTTATCGATACTCTTAATCTTTCGCATTGATAGGTTTATGCAGGAAATCGTATTAGCTCAGAAAGAGGGTTATCGGCAGATACTGGAAAACACCAAAGAGATACACAATACAATCACAAGTTTAAACCAGCAAAATCGAGAGTATTACTCTCTTCACTTTTCGGAAGTGCAGAAAGAACTGGTAGGAGTAAAAGTAGAGTTGGGGAAAATTGAATAAAAAAACAACAGAAAAAGGGTAAGCTATAAAAAAGTCATCTTATGTAGCTTACCCTTTTTCTGTTCTCAAACCATATTTTGATATTCTCAAAAAAAAATAGGATCTATCCTATTTATCTAATTTAAAAGTAAAATATTAATTATCTAAGAAAATGGGATGTGTCCCTATCTATTCCCTAAATATTTAAAATAAGTACATATCCTATTTTTCTATGGTTCAGCTTTACATTTTACGATGTCTTCCTTTAGGATGTCTACCTATAATAATACCTAAAGTTTCAACCATCCGGTTAAAAACTCCCCAGACCCTATAGGTTTTCCGCTAAAAGTTACCGAATTATTGACTTGGTACACCTTCCCTATTTATCTAATATAACTGAGAAACGATTTGCATTTACCATATAAAAGGTATTAATTTATACCTTACTAATTCTGAATATTCGGCATAGCCCTTTAATTCTTTTTTTAAAGTTTTATCTTCCAAATAAGTTCTTATAATAAGTAAAATGGTTATAATAACTGAAAAGCTTAGGGTCCATAATGAACCAAGTACCAATGGAATGGCAAGAAACATGATAATATATCCCACATATCCGGGATGTCTAACCAATTTATATGGTCCGGAAGTTGCAACCTGGTGATTGCGGTCTGTTTGCAGTCTGACCATGGTTGAGAAAAACTTATTTGATATCATTGCCCAGGTAAATAGCATGGAACCTAAAAACAGCAATATTAATCCGGAAATATTGAACAAGATAGGAAGCTCCTGCGTCCAATGAAAACGATAATCCAGTCCAGAAAAAAGAAATATACAAAGTGTCGGTATGATATTTAAAGAAGTTATAATTTTATCCCATTCTTTTACATCCTCTTTCTTTTTCCCCCGTTCTTCAATTAATTCTGCCGGTATTACCATTGAATTAATTATTAACATGACAACACTAAGGAATAAAAATATCCACGCCCATGACCAATAGATGTTCCAGGCCGCAATAAACAAAATGACGCCTTGAATAATTAATATAAACCAAACTTGAAAAATTCTTCTCATTATATTTTTATTCATATTGTTTTCCTTATGAAGCCTGAACCCCCCTTTCATCTCTTGGATTCTGCAGTCCCCTGTCCCATCAATTCAATCTCAAAAAGTTTTGGCCAAAATTTTCCAGTCACAAACAACCGACTATTCTTTAGGTCATAGGCAATACCATTAAGAACATCAACTGTCTCACTATCATCTTCCGGACTTAAAATACCTTTCAGGTCTATCCAACCAATTACCTGGCCGGTTAGGTGATCAATCCTGGCGATACGTTCTGTCTGCCATATATTGGCATATATTTCCCCTTGAATATATTCTAATTCATTGATTCTGGTCACAGGAATATCGTTTGCTGAAACTTCAATCTGACTAATTTCCTTAAAAGTTTCAGGGTCTAAGAAATGCAATGTTGCGGTACCGTCACTCATGATTAGATGTTTTCCATCATGGGTAATACCCCAACCTTCATCCGGATAATTAAACTCTTGTAGTAATTTAAAACTGTATTTATCATAGACAAAACCGATATGAGATTGCCAGGTCAACTGGATAATCTTATTTCCATAAACGGTCACCCCTTCGCCAAAAAATTGAGGCGGCAGTTCACAAATTTGTAAGATTTCTCCGGTTTCTAATTTCACTCTACGCAAGTTGGAATATCCACGAAGACCTGTTCCTTCATATAAAACACCATCTTCAAATACCAATCCTTCTGTGAAAGCACTCTGGTCATGAGGATAAGTATTGACAACCTTATAGATATAAACCGGAATAACATTAGAATTGGTGGAAGGCTCTAGATTCGAGTAACGATAAATAAAAAAAACTCCTGTTAATACCAAGAGCCCGATAACCAATATTTTGAAAAATCGATTCATGATAATTTCCTTATCAGCCTATCGCCAATAGCCCTTCAACAAAAGGCCAATTATTAAAAATTAAATCTCAAAGTCTATATTTGATAAACTGTGATAAAAATTACCCCACATCCCTGTAAAACATAATACAGTCTTATGCTTATGGGGTCCATTATGGGGTCAGGTCTTGCAATATCACTTTTCATCTTCTCCCTCGATTTTTTTAATTAAAATAGGATAACACATCCTATTTTTTCTATACTTTAGCTTTTTATTTTACGAGGTCTTCCTTTAGGACGTCTATTTATAGTAATACCTAAAACCTCCCATCCGGTTAAGAAACCCCTCAGATCCTATGGTTTTTCCGCTAAAAGTTACCGAATTATTGACCTGGCACACCTTCCCTATTTATCTAATGTCAAATGTTGATACCCCACCATTCCCTATTATTTATTTTTTGGCAATTCAAATGCCTGATGAAGTTTCATTGCCTTAACCTTACCCGTATCATCTTTTTCGAAAGACACTGAAGTTTTATCATCAATAGTAAAATACCACTTACCCTGGTTATCAGGTGGCCTTAACTCAATAATAATTTTATTCGGCATTTCCAGTGCTAAGTGATCATTTTGCATTAGCAAAGTCATCTCTACATTTCCTACGGGAAGTACATACTTACCAAGGTAGGGAACAAACTCTTCAGGGATATCCTCAAACGTTCCTTCTGACTGTATATCTTTCCTGGGAATTTCAGTTGTTTGATGCATTTTCATCCCTGTGACTCTACTCTCATCATCAATCTCAAAAGAAACCGCCACCGTGTGGGTTATGGTAAAATACCACAACCCTTCTTCATCTGGTTCGTTGAGTTCAAAGACCATTTGACCGGGGACATCAACGGCAAGGTGGCCATTCTGTATCAATACAATAAACTCTTTATCAATAAATTGACCAAAGTTTGCTATGTATTTTCCAAGATAAGGTTCGTATTCCTTTGGTACTTCTATTACCATCTCTTCAAATCTTTTTCGTAATTCATTTACCTTATCTAAAGCTTTTTGTACACATTCTGCAGTATAATCATCCAGTACTTTAGCCGCACTATTATCCTCTCCGGCTTTTCTTAATTCAACCACCCTCTTAACTACATTAGGAATTCCAGATTCAAAAGCTTTCTCCAGAAGATCAAATTCAGCCCTCACTACCGGATTCCTCTCCTCATAATTAATACGAACTTTATCACAGAGATCCCTGAACAACCACCAGTATGACTCGGAAGAGAATTCATCTGCTTTCACTTTACTGGGCCAATCTATCATTTTTCCATAAGTACCTGCTTTCGATACTATTTCGGGTAATTTACTTCCGTGTATGAAAAAAGGAACATAACAACTGTTACTCGGAGTTGCAGGACACCACCAGAAAACGGGAATTTCCTCAGTGGTCTTGGGTAGTATTGCTATACCGGAACTGGCTGTTTGGTCTAAATCAATACTTGGAGTTGATGAACGGTCCCTGGCTATTTGCTTCATCCAATCAAGAGTAATATCTCCCTCTTTTTCTATCAATAGATTACGAGAACACATTGCCCTTTCGAGTGCATTCATACGTTTTTCTTTGCTTGCAGTTGTATCATCCGAGTAGGCCTCGGTAAAATCAAATACATCTATTTTATCTCTTGGCCACCAACCTTTTTCAGTGGAATGATCCACAAGTTCGGAAGAAGCGAGATCCCAATCTGTTTCTATGCTTAGAGTATTGGAAATAGATGTAATGCCAGTTGAAAATCTTTTCGCAACCCAATGATTACCTGCGGTCTCAAGAACCCAGGCTTCATTAGGGTCAGTTATTATATAAGAATTATGATATCCGCCAGCGATAACACTAATAGTAGGGATACCGGAACCAAACTGTCCATGCTTCTCGGTAAGACCAGCTATCACTTTGAGAGCCTCGTAAGCTGTTTTACCTCTTTCCAGACCTAATCTGACTAAATCCATTCCGGTAGGACCATATTTCTGTTCTTTCCCTTCTATATAGGCAGCTATCTCTTCGGTAAAAACTTTGGTCCAAATTCCCTCATTCCCTATTACCACACTATATTCATTTATTCCTTCTTCATACCCCCAACACCAATAGGGACTTGAACCCATAGTTGCATAAGTTTCTTCAACCTGGGGAACAGTTAACCGTCCAAGGTTCAATTTTGAACCAACCGGCCAAGTTTTCCGAGGATAGAACATAAGTGGCTGACAATCAAAAAGTGGCCTGTCACTATTTTTTCCAAATATCGTAAAGCCATTTTCGGTTGCATCTGGTAAGGCAATCCAGGTATCACAGGCATTTATTAAAATTACTGATATGTTTAGTATAAAAACAAAAATTATTGCCAACACGCTTATTTTTTTAATAATAGTCATTATTTTGTCCTCCTTTAATTGCTATAATATGAGTACAGATATCTATACATCAACTATCTTCTTAGGATTTCATGTCCCTTGTATATTAATAGTAACTTATTATTTATCAAGAAAAGATGTTAATATGATACTGGATGAGTTTGTAGTTGGTTAAGGCCGTTGTGTCCCTGGAGCAATCATCATTTTGATGATTAGCTCGTAATTATAGATGGGCCGCCCTCCTACAATCTTGGACAGTATCAGAAGCGAAATATAAAAATATTTCAGCTTGCATTGATACAAGGTAAAGTTATAGAAGGGCGACCATGCAAACTCTCCTAAAAATCATTAGGAGGTTTCATCATGTATTATATCGGAATTGATGTATCAAAGAAAGACCTATCGGTATTTGATGGTAAAAAAGATTTGAAATTTATAAACAAAGAAGGATTAAAATCTTTTAAAAAATACCTGAAAAAGAAAGTTAACTTTT
>CAZWFH010000089.1:0-6466 GCA_964632105.1 uncultured Atribacterota bacterium | reverse complement strand
ATTTGGAACAGAAGGGCTGGTTTGAACATAAGACTTTTGTCTATGGCCGCACCCGTTCTTTTTCCTTAATCGGTTCTTCCTTATCTGCCTTTACTGCAATCTTTTTAATTATTAAATTGCCCAGAATGCAATCGATTTTCTTGTTCAGCATTATCCCCTACATCCTTGATTTTCTCTTAATCTTATCCTATCCCAGAAGTTTGAATGAACAGGTAGAATCTACTATCAGCATAAAAAAATTTTTTACTTATAGTATTAAACAGTTAAAAAATGTTTTTGTTAACACTTCCCTCAGAAATGTAGTGGTAAGTTCCTCACTCTTTGATGCCATTTTTAAGGTCTTAAAAGACTACATTCAGCCTATCTTAAAAGATATTATTTTAGTTTCCGGAATCTATATAGTAGTCTCGATGGAGGCAGCCACTCAGTTAAAAATTATTTTAGGACTTATTTACGGAGTGATGTATATCTTTAGTTCATGGGTTTCCCGAAATGTTTACCGCTTAAACCTAAAATTTAATTCTGATAAACTGATGGATATTAGTTTTGATATTTTGGGCATAGTATTTTTTATTATGTTTTTTGCTATCAAAACTAAAATTATGTTAGTAGTTATACTTCTTTATTTTTTCCTTTATCTTTTGAAAGACGGCAGGCGACCGCTGGCGGTTGATGTTTTTGGTGATTATATGAAGAAAAATGAACGAGCCACAGTAATGTCAATTGAAAGCCAGATCGGTTCATTTTTTATGATAGTATTAGCCCCTTTATTCGGCTATATTGCCGATAGATTTGGTATTGCAACTTTATTTTTTATAGTAGGACTTTCGATATTGGTTTTAAATAGATTTTTAAGAGTGGAAAAAAATTAAAAATGTCAATGTAAACTTTAGTGAAATAGTTAGATATAAAGAAGAAAGCTACCTTTTCTATCTTTCCTTTTTCTTTCTTAACTCGATACTATATACTCGATACTTTCTTTCGATATTATTTGAATATTTTATAGAATATATTATAATTAAATTAGAGAGGATATAATAGACAATAAAAAAACAATAAAATATATATTAATGCCATCCGGAATTTTTAAAAATTTAAAATGAAGGGAGGCTGTAGATAATGAAGAAAGAAGAAGAATTCTACCAGAAAGAACTCAACTTAATTAAGGGAAAATTGGGTGAGGTTAAAAAAGGTAAATATAAACAGACAGAAAAATAAAAAATTAAGGGATAAAAGAGAAACATTGTTAGTTGATACAGTATTAAAAGCAGGTGACTTAACAGAAAACCTACAAAAGGCTGAGAAATTTAAAGAAGATATTGAGAAATTAAAAGATGAATTCAAGGATCTTAAAACCATTATTAAAGGTTTGGAATTGCGGGAAAAGATATTTAAATCGATAATTAGTGAAAAAATAGAAAATTTTTAAATTTTTCTTTCTCGCAATTCAAAACAAGAAAAGAAAATAAAGCAGATAGAGATAGGAGGAAATAAATGAGTTCAAAAGTTCCAACCAGAGGAGAAGCTTATCAGCTGCTCACCGAATATAACAAAAGTGATAGTCTGATAAAACATGCCTTAGCTGTAGAAGGAGTTATGCGCTATTTTGCTCGCAAGCGAGGAGAAGATGAAGAAAAATGGGGGATTATTGGTCTGGTTCACGACCTTGATTATGAGCAATTTCCCGAAGAGCACTGCCATAAAAGCGAAGAGATATTAAAAGAAAAGGGCTGGCCCGAAGAATATATTCGAGCAGTAGTAAGTCATGGTTGGGGGCTCTGCTCAGAAGTTGAGCCACAAACAGAGCTGGAAAAGGTCCTTTATGCTATAGATGAGCTTACCGGTCTGGTGGTAACTACAGCTTTGGTTCGACCCTCTAAAAGTGTTATGGATGTAAAAGTAAAATCAGTGAAGAAGAAATGGAAAGATAAAAGATTTGCTGCCGGAGTAGATAGGTCTGTCATTGAAAAAGGTGCCCAAATGTTAGGTATGGAAGTTTCTGACCTTATTGCTGATACCCTTGCTGGCATGCAAGAAGTGGCCGAAGAGATTGGATTAAAAGGAGTGCAAGTTTAGAAAGCGAAAAATTAACCTATTTAGAATGATGCTTATCAAATAGAAAAATTATTAGATGATTGCAACCCAAAAAGTAAACAAAATGGTAATGTAGGGGCACGATGCATCGTGCCCACAAGAGATATTAGACAATAAAATGGTGAGGGCACAATTCATTGTGCCCCTACAATATAATTATATGGTACAGGGGACAACGGTTCTCTGTACCATATTTTTAAATATAGATTATCAGGAGAAATAATTATGAAAAAATCTGGAGATGAAAAGGTCAATCTAAATATCCGAAAGGCTTCCGTAGATGATGTCCCTTTAATTCTTAAATTTATAAAGGAACTTTCAGTATATGAAAAAATGTCTAAAGAGGTAGTTATCACTGAAGCTATTCTCCAAGAAACCCTCTTTGGAGATAAATCATATGCCCAGGTTCTTATAGCAGAAATTGAAGGAAAGCCCGTAGGTTATGCTTTATACTTTTATAATTTTTCTACTTTTGTGGGGCGACCCGGTCTTTATATAGAAGATGTATATGTTTCTGAGGAATATCGAGGACAAGGAATCGGCACCGCCTTATTTAAATATTGTGCTCATATTGCCAAAGAAAATAAATGTGTTAGAATGGAATGGCTTGTTTTAAATTGGAATCCGGCTCGAGAATTTTATGACCATATGGGAGCAAAACCTCTGGATGAATGGGTGGTGTATCGTTTAACCGGTGATGCTTTAGACAGAATGGCGGATTTATAGTCGCTAATTAATCTATTATTATTCCCGCATCTTATGTCATTCCCGCGAAAGCGGGAATCTATCTTTTTCTGTCATTGCAAGCACTGATTTATCAGTGCGCGGCAATCTCTACTCTCCTAAGAATTCACTATTTCATCACCAGATAATTTATTTTTTACAGGTAAAATCTTATCTACCTGGACAATTACCACCGAAAATACAACCATTAAAATCCCTGCCAATTTCCATCCCCAAAGGGCTTCCTTAAATATCAGATAAGAAAGTATAACCGATACCACCAGTTCCAGGGTGCTAACAATTCCTGCTTTCGATGCTTCAATACCATAAGATAATCCGGTAATATAGAATCCGTAAGCTATAACAGTGGAAATTAATCCGATCGAGCCTAAGAGTAGCCACGCCTTTAACGCTAAATTGATTTGAAAGATTTCCAGAGGATGAGAAAAAGGAAGATAAAAAAGTAGTCCGAATCCGATGGAATATACGATGATAGTTAATTGATGGTAATCATTAATTATGGCTTTGCTTAAAATAGTAAGTAAGGCAAAGGTAAAACCCGCTCCTAAACCCATTAAAACTCCTGGTAAATTTAATTTAAGAGTTTCCATAGAGCCTCCGGTGGCAGCAAAGAAGCTTCCTCCTATACAGAGGAATAGGGCTACAGTTTTAAAAGGAGTAAATAATTCCTTATAAAAAATTCTCGCCATAATGGCAATAAATATTGGTGCAGTATATAATAGAGTAGCTGCAGTAGCAATAGTAGTCTTTTGAATGGCACTGAAATATAATATATTAAAGAAAAATTGGCTGAAAAGTCCTATTAAAGAAATACGAATAAGGCCTTTCATGTTTACTTTTAGCAATTTCCTATTGGTAAAAAAAATAAAAGAGAATAAAATGATAAAGGCAAATACCATTCTCCATAATACAATGGCCTGGACCGATAATTGATAATTGAGCAGCATTTTTACTTGTGATCCTATCGTCCCCCATAAAATTCCGGCAGTAGCAACCATCATATATCCCTTGGTCTGTCTTTTCAAATCTATTTTCCCCGTTTTCCTTTTAATTATTCTGTTTAGTTTTTTTCAGAATTATTTAATAATAATTCTACCATAACATTGATAACATATCCATGAAACAGTAATTTGTCATTGCGAGTCCTGATTTATCAGGGCGCGGCAATCTCTCTTCTCTCCTTCTTAAAGTGGGGGTGATTACTTTTTTAATCTTTATTTTAAAAATATTCCACAAAAAAAAGGGTTTTCTAAATCTTTATCGAATATTAAAATATAACAACAAAAATTCACACCAATCACTAATAAAAATTTCTCTAAGGAGATAAAAATATGAATTTATTTATAAATATTATTTCAATAGCAGGACCATTAATATTTGCTGCCTGCCTATTTGCGCTAAAAAATATAACCACAGAAATAAAAATAGGGCTGTGGATTATCTGTGCCTTATTACTCATATTTGACCTATATTTAATAATAAAAGAAAAAAAGAATAAAGAAGAAAAATTTAAAAGAGAAGAACTTTATAATCGTTTATACGAAAGGCAGGAATTATTCGACAGAAACTTACCGGGAACCGTAACCGAAGTTCTGGAAAGAAATCCTTTATTAAAAAAATCCTTCCGCTCGGGGCAAAAGCATGAGAAAGAATATGAATTTGAGGAAGCTATTAAAGTATATGAAAAATGCCTGCATGATTTAAGTATCCCCGAGGAAGATAAAATTGGTTTTAATATCCTTATTGGCAACTGTTATTATTTTTTATCTAAACTAAATCAGGCGGAAAAACATTTTAAAGAATCATTAAATACTTTAAAAAGAGCAGAAAATAAAATTGCCAAATTGCCAGCCAAATCAACTGCGCTCGGCAACATAGGAAATATCTACCATAACTTAGGCAAACCCGATGAAGCATTAGAATATTATCAGCAGGCCTTAGAGATTAACAGAAAGCTCGGATACGAACAAGGTGCTGCCCATAATCTTAACAACATAGGTACCTTATACAATGAATTTGGTAAATATGATGAAGCATTGAAGTGTCAAGAAGAGGCGTTAGAGATTAGCAAGAAATTCAAAGATGAACAAGCTATAGCTAATAGTCTGACCAATATTGGAATAATATATACTGATTCAGGAAAATCGGAAGAAGCATTAAAACTTTTTCAGGAAGCATTAGAGATTAATAAAAAGAATAAATACCAGGAAGGAATCGCCAATGTTTTTAATAATATTGGTCTGGCTCACAGTAGTTTAAAGAAAAC
This sequence comes from uncultured Atribacterota bacterium, assembly GCA_964632105.1. GTDB lineage: Bacteria > Atribacterota > Phoenicimicrobiia > Phoenicimicrobiales > Phoenicimicrobiaceae > Sediminicultor. The sequence goes on along the minus strand of CAZWFH010000089.1, from coordinate 1,362 downwards.
TGATCAAGCCTTAGATTATTATCAGAAAGCACTAAAGATAAATAAAAAGATAGGATATAAAGAAGGTACAGCGACTAATCTGGGGAACATAGGTCTGATTCATATTACTTTAGGCAAATCTGAAGAAGCACTAAAATATTATCAGGAGGCATTAGAGGTTTTTATACATATGAATGCTGAGTCGCGAATAGAAATATTATTAAAGCTTATTAAAATTATCGAGGAAGAAAAAAAGGAAAAGTAAAAAATATTTTAAAATGGAGATGATAATATGTCATTAGGAATAAACACCACCACCCCGGAAGGAATCGTCTTAGCTGCTGACAGCCGGCAATCATATCGCAATCGAAAAGGGATGGCTCGAATCGGAAGCGATAATGCTTCCAAACTTTTTCAGTTAAATAAAAGGATTGGCATAATTGTAACCGGACTGGCTTTTTTACCGGAAGATGGAGTAATGAAAAGTGTCAGTAAATTTATCGAGCAGTTTAAAAGAGATAACGATGTAGAAAGATTGAACGTAAGAGATGCTGCAGACAGATTGCACAGTCTTTTTGATATAAAATATGAATGGCAAAAGAGGTTAGATGATGCAGTAGAAAAGATTAATAATGACCTCAAGCGGCAGGGTTTCGAAGTGGTAGAAGTTAAGCAAGAAAATTATATGATTAAATTCCAGTTTAAAGACCTGCAGGGGAATTTGAAAAATGGAATCGGTGGAATCGATAGGATAACTCTTCTGGTAGCCGGTTTTAATAAAGATGGTTCTCACGAAGTCTATACTTGTATTATTCCTGGCGAGGTTCAGAAGAAACGAGATAGCAGAGATAAAAACAAAGAATACGGAGCAAGCTGGATCGGTCAAAACGATGTGGTTTCCAGGATTGTTTTAGGGTTCGATGGAAGAATCAGCAATCTAAAGTTTGTTAATGAAGCAATGAAAAACCTGGGGCAAGAAGAAATAAGAAAACAGCTGGGAGGCTTGCAATATGCTATCCAGTGGGGGACAATGACTCTCCAGGATGCCATAGATTTTTGTACTTTGATGGTTCAGACTACTTCAGCAATACAGCGTTTTTCTGATGGCATCATAGCTAATCCGGGAGATATGCCCGGCGTTGGTGGACCGGTAGATGTGGCCGTCATCACCGCAGACCAGGGCTTCGTCTGGGTCAGCAGAAAAAAACTAAAAATCGAATCTCTCTCCTCCCCCTTGAGGGGGGAGGATTAAGGTGGGGGTGGAGTATTCCCTTATCTTTCTTATTTTTCCTAACGTAGGGGCACGATGAATCGTGCCCATTTGTTTCGTGCGCCCAGCATGGGTGATTACTTGTCGGTGAAAGTCCGATATGGGGGTTGATA
>CAZWFH010000088.1:0-6560 GCA_964632105.1 uncultured Atribacterota bacterium | reverse complement strand
TGAAATTTTTTTCATAAATAAATTTCCTCCATCTTTGTTATGAGAATTATTGTTCTTCTTTTAATATAAATCAAAGCATTACATGAATCAACCACAAGTTACAAATCAGCTAAAATTATCTTTCTTTAAAAGTAATTCTTTTCTTCATTTTATTTTAATGATTTATTTATTTCTTAGCCTGCTTTTTTATGCTTAAACCTACATCTACAAAGATATGTTGGTAGACTTTTTAGCAACAACCATTATTTCTATCTCATCAAGGTTAATTTTTCGCCGATTCCAACTACCTGCAGTTCCTCCCCAAATATTTACTACTTCGAACCCTGCCTGGCGAAAAAGCATACCCAGTTCTGTTGGCACATATCCGCGCTCCTTTGTCCGAACACTTTTTTTGCCTTCAGGGGTATCCCAGTCCATCAGACAAATTTCAGTCATTGTAAGCGGGTCAAAAATACCTTTTTCTACATCTTCTTGAGCGAACTGTCTAATCTTGGCAAATCCATTAGGTACAGTTAGAATAAAGTAAGCTCCGGGTTTAAGAGAAGTATGAATATTTCGAAGAATGGTCATGTCATGCTCAATAGGGTCATCATCTTTACATAATAAACTGAATGCGCCTTCACATAGACAGAGGGCCGTATCAAACAATTTATCTGAAATAAATCGGGTTGCATCAGAATGTATCCATTCTACCTGAACCTTCGCTTCTTGGGCTGCCTTCTTTGCTTCAGCCAACATTCCCGAAGATATATCTACACCTGTAACTTGATACCCGCGTTTGGCCAATTCAACAGCATGACGACCAGTCCCACAGCCCATATCTAAGATATGGCAACCTGGGGAAAGGTTTAGTTCGGCGAGTATAAAATTAACTTCTTTCACAGTATTTTTTGTAAAGCAGTTTTCCATATATATAGGAGCATGGCCATTAAAAAACTCCTCCCATTCATTCTTTCTTATCATTAATTTTTGCCTCCTTGTAGAAATTGGGACGTTTCTTTTCTTTAATCTACTAGATTTTATTTTCTTCACCTGTCCTTTTCATTTAGTTAGTATTACATCTGGAAGTATCTTTAAAAAGTTTTTAATGTCAATTACCTTCATTTTGTTTTTAACCTTTAAAGAGATGGATAAAAAAATAGAAAGCCATTACAACGGACAAAGACAGTTTGATAAAGACTGCTGTAATACTTCCGATAAAAGTAATCAGGCCAGCTTTTAGGGCCATTGAATTTTCTTTGCCGGCGATAAGCTCTCCTACAATTGCACCAATAAATATGCCTAAAATCATTCCGAAAGGAGGGAAGAAGATAATGCCGGCCATCATCCCTAATATTGCTCCCCAGATTCCGTATTTACTAGTGCCATACCTTTTAGCTCCCAGTAAAGGGAGAAAATAATCTCCTAAGGAGACTACAATAGTTAAGATAGCAAACCTGACTAAGAAACTTTTACTAAAAACAGGTTCTTCTTTGGCAAGCTGGAGCAATATAAGGGCAGCATAACTAAGAGGAGGTCCGGGAATCGCGGGAAAAATACAGCCAATTACTCCTATAATAGTACAAATTATTCCTAATAAAATAAAACCATATTCCATCACAATCAGCATTCCCTCCCTTTTTTTAATACTACTGCCCAATTATTGTACCATAAATAATCTTCTTTATCTTCTGTCTTGCTTATAAGAAGGAATAATTTTTGAATACTGGGCATTTACTTCATACTTTTCTCTCATTCTCCCTAGAGAAGAGTGAATCTTGCTTTTATAATCAGGATTTGCCCTCCCCCGAGGATAAAGTTTAACATAAGCAGAGTAATATTCTGGAAATTCTCTTTTAATAAAACTAAAATATCTGTCCTTAATTCCTCCTGACAAATAAAGAGTTCTATAAAATTCATTAATATCTCCTTCTTATATTTGTATTACAATCACGCCTAATGTTCCAAGTATTTCTGACATGTTGGTCCCCGCTAGGGGCTGACGCAAAGCTTACTTATATGAAACTCACATAACTCTCTTCTAGCTTTGTGACATAAGGCATGTCCCTGTAGGTGGGACGCTAAGCTGTTACAGAAATACCTTGTTATGCAATGTACTGCCTCTATCTATATTTTTATCTATTCCTATCTTTTTGTAAATAAGAAAATCCTTGCCACTCTCTTGGAATAAATAAACCCTTCTCTCTCTACTTCACTGATCAATTTTTTCTCTGATCCCCTTGTCTTCTCAAATGAAAGCACACCCTCGGGTTTTATGATTCGATATATTTCAGATATCAAATTTTCCAGTCCACCAGCGATATAACGAAGACCAAAAATAAAAGCAAGGTCAATACTTTGATCTGGTAATCCGGTATCAGATGCATTGGCAAGAATAGGATTCACATTTTTAATTCCCTCTCTCTCTACCTTTTCTTTAACTTTTTTTATTGCCAGTGGATGTGTATCTACCGCATAGATAGAACCCTCTTCTCCCACTATTTTTGCTGCAGGAATGGTAAAGAATCCTGGGCCACATCCCACCTCTAATACTTTTTGTCCTGATTTTAATCCAGCTGCTTCTAAAAGCCGATATGGATTTCTAAAAATCGGGACAAGTGGATTGTCATGCATTAAAGATATTATCCTAAAAGCAAAATTTGAATGATGGTACCTCTCTTCAATTTTATTTTTCATTTTCTCTATCTCCTTTTATTTGTCTACTTTTCTATTACTTCCAATATTTACAATTATTTTCAACTCAATTTTTTAAAGTTCACTTTCGCCCAGTTCCAGTGTAGAACAAGGTGAGCGAAAATCAAAATAATGAATATGAGGGATAGTACCCAATGTATGTCTCCCCAATCGTATCGTGTAATACCTAAAATGGTCCTTTCGCTCGCTTCGTAGGGAAAACGATGAAGTAAAACCCCGGTAAAGATCACGCCAAAAAAATTAACAAAAATGAGTATGTCCGCCCAAAAATTCATAATATTTTCTTTCAATTTTCTAACCCTGGGGCAAAAGCAAATTCTTGATTTATTTGATACTGTTTCATTTGTTTGGTTTCCTTGTTAAGCAGCAAATAGGCTATACCTACTGAAATAATGTCAGCAACCGGATAGGCTACCCAAATACCCAGCTTACCCATAAACAAAGGTAAAATAATTACTAATAGTAAAGTAAATATGGCTTGTCTGGACACAGAAACAAACAAGGCTTTAAATGGCTGATTGATGGCCAAAAAGAAAAAATAAGTTAGAATTTGAATACCAATTATCGGAGTTATCAGCATCGATATCTGTAAAGGAATAATTCCTTTTTGAATGATTAATGATTCTTTAGTAAATAGTCCAAGCACACCTTCCGGTAAAAAGACCATAAAAACAAACAAAACAACTCCCATTGATATAGAAAACATTATCGCTTTTTTCAAGGTTTCCAAAATCCGCTGGAATTTTTCCGCTCCAAAATTATAACCAATAATAGGTTGAATTCCCTGGGCTAATCCTAAAAATGGCATGGTAACAAAAACATAAATTCGACTAAAAACCCCATAGATAGAAATATCTAATCCGCTTCCATAATACCGTAAAGAAATATTCATCACAATAGCTAAAAGGAAAAAGCCAATTTGATTAAAAAATACCCCTGTGCCCAAAGCCAGAATCCGTTTCATTATTTTTCCCTCAAAGGTCCAGGGGTATTTTTGAAGATTGATTATACTTCTACCGGAAATATAATAGCGCATCAAATATAAAGTAGTGATGATACGGGCAATAACGGTAGCCAGTGCCGCCCCAGCGGTTCCCATATGGAATACAAAGATAAAAATCGCGTCAAGGATTACATTTAAGAAAGCCCCTAAAAACATACCTGAGGCGGCTAATTTAGCATTCCCTTCTGCCTTTATAATATTGATCTCTAAAAAACTCAAAAAGATAAACACAAATCCATATACAATATAGGTATAATAACCCTCTGCATGAGGATAAATATTTTCAGTAGCTCCGAAAAAATAGATTATTTTTTTCTTAAACACTATCAATATTAACGGCAATAAAATGCCCAAAATCAAAGAAAAAATTACCGATGTTTTGATAGTTTTCGCTGCTTTATCTTTTCTTTGATTCCCCAATTCTATTGATTCAATAGAAGCTGTTCCGGTACCGATAGCCATTCCTATGGCAATTGCTAACATTTGTAAAGGAAAAATGACCGCTAATCCCCCTAATGCTTCTGAGCCCACTCCCCAACCGACAAATATAGCATCTGCCAGATAATACATTCCGTTTATCACCATAGCCAATATCATTGGAACCGACATTTTAAAAAACAATTTTGATATTGGCTCACTTCCCAACTTTTGTTTCTCTATTTCTTTCATTTTTATTTTTTTCTCCTCCTATTTTTAATATTGAATTATTATTCATTTATAATGAAAAAAAATTAACGATGAAATCCACTCACTCCATAAAAAAATTGATGCGTTAACATTTTCAACATATTTTCCGCCCATTGACTTCCTTGATAATGTCTGGCAATCTCCAACAATCCTTCGATAAAATTATTAGCTAAAATATGATAGAATGCTTCATCAATTTTAAAAATCTGACTATTAACTTTAGGACTTAATTGTCGCTTGATATGTTCTTTAGTAACACTAATAATCTGCTCTTTCGCTTTTTCAAATCTTGTCCCTTTACAGCGGTCAATTAAAATTAAAAAAATCTCCCGCTTCTGCCTTAGTAATTGCAAGATAAATGCTGATTCTTGTTCAAAAAGATTAGCCGGGTCACCTATTTCTGAATCTCTTCCTTCTTCATTCTCCAACGGTTGAAGGATTTCTTTATATATAGGTTCTACAATAGCAGCAAACAAATCTTCTTTATTATTATAATAACTATAAGTCAGCCCGGTAGAAATCCCTGCCTTTTTAGCAATATCCTGCATCTTTGCCTTTGAAAACCCTTTTTTATAGAACTCTTCAATTGCTGCTTGATAAATTTTCCCTTTTACATTTTCTTTTAAAACCTGCACCAAATTGCACTCTCCTGTATTCCTATATTGAATTATTATTCATTATTGTATAAATTATAACATGATTTTTATTCTTGTCAAGATAAAATTGAAAAAAAATTTAAAAATTGCTGAATTATTGAGCTATCGACAAGTACCCCCTGGTCTATTTTGTTAGTGTAAACTTTAGTGGGGTACTTTAAGAAAGGAAAGAATAGTTATCGCTTTTGTTTTCCTATCTTCTTTTTCTTATGGTCCTTTTTTTTGTTTTTACTCGATACTCGATACTATATACTCGATACTTTCTTTTTTCTTCTAGTCTTTGCATTATAAATATACACATGATAGAATATATTACAACTTTTCAATAATCTTAAAAAATTATTAATCTTAATGTTTGTGGCTGTTTATAGAAATGAAAAATAAACAAATAAATAATCTGAAAAAAGAAAGTTATTCTTTAAAATCTCAGACCTTGGGTGAGGAAATCGCCAATAGCATTACTCACGGTATCGGAGCAGGTTTAAGTATTGCCGCCCTGGTAATTTTAGTAGTTCTTGCCAGTAAGCGCGGTGACACCTGGCGAATAGTGAGTTTCAGTATCTATGGAGCTACGCTTATTTTGCTTTATCTCTCTTCCACCCTTTACCATAGCTTTGTAAACCCAAAGATAAAAAATATTTTTAGAATTCTGGACCATTCAACAATCTATCTTCTTATTGCAGGGAGCTACACCCCTATTACCCTTACCTTTATGCGGGGAGCCTGGGGTTGGACTCTCTTCGGTATCGTTTGGGGTATAGCTTTAGGAGGTATCACTGTAACCATACTTCTTCTTGACAAACTTAAAGCCTTATTGGTCTTATCTTATGTTGCTATGGGATTACTTATTGTCATTGCCTTCAAACCAATGATACAGATGGTCCCCCGGGGGATGATTATCTGGCTTTTTATCGGAGGAGCTTGTTATATTTTAGGAATAGTATTTTATTTATGGAAAAGATTGCCTTACCACCACCCCATCTGGCATATATTTGTTTTAGGCGGAAGCATCTCTCATTTTTTGGGCATATTATTCTACCTCACTTAAAAACTTAAAAATAATTTTTAGAAAAATAGAAAAAACAGCTCTATTTTAGATTATAACCTAAATATTATTATAAACATAGCTATTGACAATACTGTACCGGCATAAAACGCTCCACTTATTCCCCAAACACCTATAACCAATCCTATCAAAAACGGCCCCAGTGTCTGACCCACCCGAAAAGTCATTCCACTTACCGACATAAATGTAGCCCGGTATTTCAGAGGGGCTGCCTTTGCAAAGAAAGCCTGAATAACAGGAATGCTCATACCATGAGCAATCCCGAAGATAATTACAGGAATTAAAAATAGCCAGAGTTGAGAAATAAGAGGAATAATCAATAAAGCCAGAGCATAGAGAATAAAAGATATTTTTAAAATGGTTCTCTCTGAAAAGAGCCTGGAAATTTTACCTAATTGGGAAGAAGTAAAGGCAGCAATAAGAGATACACTGGCCATAATCAAACCGATAATAA
>CAZWFH010000087.1:0-6600 GCA_964632105.1 uncultured Atribacterota bacterium | reverse complement strand
GATCTATAAATCATATCGGGATTGAACCGGATATATTAGTAGAACCGGTAGAAGACAGTGAACAGGATATGCAATTAAATAAGGCTATACAGTTCTTGGAAGAGGAATTAAATTAGTCGTTAGTGAGGAAAGACAAAATAACCAGCTAACCAAAGATGAAAGGAATTTTATTTTGAAAAAGAGCCAAAAAGAAATTATAAATATTATTGCTTTAGTAATTGTTTTGATCGTAGCTTTTAATATTTCTAATTTATTCAATAATTCTATTAAAGAAGAAAATAACCTTTGTAATACCCAAAATGTTGACCCAACTACCAATGAAACAGGGTTAGAAGTAAAGGAATCTGAAGAAACCACTTATGACAGCGAACAATATACAGATTTAATAGTTGATGATTTGGCCTCTTCAGAGGAAGAGACAAACTTTTTACCCAAAGCAGCTTTTATAATAGATGATTTGGGATATGAAACAGAAGTGGCAAAAAAAATGATGGAATTGGAATATCCTATAGCACTATCTATATTGCCTTTTCTCCAGTATTCTGAGTTTACTGCAGAAGAGGGCAAAAAAAATAATAAAGAAATTATGCTGCATCTACCGATGGAGCCTAATAATTCTTGTGCTAATCCCGGACCTGGCGCCATAAAATCCTATATGTCGGAAGAAGAGATCAGACTGGCTGTTAGGAAATGTATATTAGATTTTCCGTATGCTATTGGGGTTAATAATCATATGGGTTCAAAGATTACAGAAGATAGAGAAATTATGGAGATAGTTTTAGAAGAGATTAAAGGATATAATTTATTTTTTATAGATAGCATGACCAGCAAGAATTCTATTGCCTACGAGGTTGCCCAAGAAATGGGGATTAAGTCTGCGGTAAGGTCAGTCTTTTTGGATAATGAGAATGATATGGAATATATTAAAGGACAGATGTTAGAAGTTCAAAAAATAGCTTTAGAAAAAGGAGAGGTAATTGCTATCGGTCATGATCGGATAAATACTTTTTATGTATTGAAGAGGATGATTCCTGAATTGATTAGGGCTGGTATAGAAATAGTCCCGGTTTCAGAATTAGTTAAATAAGTCCCTATTAAAAATTATAGATTCTTACTACCTAACCTTTGTTTCCCCGCCTTCTTTTTTTTCTAACTCTTTTTCTATCTTTCCTTTCTTTTCTTCACTCGATACTCGATACTGTTTTTCACTATATACGCGATACTTTCTTTAAAATATTGTGTTATCATAATTTTTATATTATAATAATCTTGTTTCTTAATAAAAGTAGTGTATCTTATATATTGTAGCGCGTATCGCGCATGTAACTGGGCGGTTAGTTGGTTACTTGGTTAGCTAGCTAATAAATTAATATTAAATTAGTTAACTAACATCAAAAAAAAGTTTGAATTTTAAATTATAGTTTTTCGCTTTTTGTTTCTCACTTAATTAGTATAAACTTTTTTAATTCAAAACTATACGCTAAACGCTACCCGCTATACGCTATACTATTCACTAACGACTAATTAAGGATGGAGGAAAAATGGAAGACAAAAAAATACGGGTTAGGTTTGCCCCCAGCCCGACTGGTATGTTACATATCGGAGGAGCCCGAACGGCTTTATTTAATTGGCTCTATGCCAGACATTATAAAGGGACTTTTGTTTTGCGTATTGAAGATACCGATCAAGTAAGGTCTACCAAAGAAGCAGTAAATGTGATATTGGAAGGTATGAAATGGCTGGGTTTGGATTGGGATGAAGGCCCCGGAAAAGGCGGGGAATGTAGTCCTTATTATCAGATGCAGCGATTGCATCTTTATCAGAAATATGCTGAGCAATTATTGAAAGACAAAAAAGCTTATTATTGTTATTGTACCAAAGAAGAGTTGGCTGAGAGCAGAGAAAAACAGGCAAGAGAAAATAAGTCTCCTAAGTATGATAGACATTGTTTGAATCTTAGCGAAGAGGATAAGAAGAGATATGAAGCAGAAGGTAGAAAGCCGGTAATAAGACTTAAAATTCCTGCCAAGGAAATTGCCTTTAATGATTTATTAAGAGGTGAAGTAACTTTTGACGGCGGACTGTTAAGTGATTTTGTAATAATGAAATCAGACGGAATTCCTACTTATAATTATGCGGTAGTTATTGATGATGCCTTAATGAAGATTACCGATGTTATGAGAGGAGATGACCATATTTCTAATACTCCCAAACAGATAGTAATCTATGAAGCCCTGGGATTTGATGTGCCAAAATTTGCTCACATTCCGATGATCATGGGAGAAGATCATGCTAAATTAAGTAAGCGCCACGGAGCAGCATCTGTTATGGAATACCGAAAAATGGGGTATATACCAGAAGCACTAGTCAACTACATTGCTCATTTAGGGTGGTCTCCCGGTAGTAATAGAGAAATATTTTCTGTAGAAGAAATTGCTAAAGAATTTACTTTAGATAAAATATCCAAACATGCCGCTGTTTTTAGTATGGAAAAACTAAATTGGTTTAATAGTGAATATTTAAAGAAGATGCCTATCGATTTCTTAACCAAAATGCTTCTTCCTTTTCTTAAAGAGGCTAATTATATTGAAAATGAAGAAAATCTTTCTCCGGCAAAAAATGAGTACATAAAAGAAGTACTGAAGTTGATGCAGGGAAGGATTAAAAATTTTCCTCAGTTTATCGAATATGCGGATTATTTTTTTATGGATAAAATAAATATTGAACCACAGGCCTTTGACAGCGTATTAAAAAAAGAAGGTGTACCGGGTATTTTGCAGGCTCTAAAGGAAAAGCTTTCTGCTCTTAAATGTTGGGACGAAGAAAGTATTGAAAATATAGTAAGAGAAATTGCCTCTTCTTTACAAATAAAGGACGGCCAAATAATCCATCCCACCCGGGTTGCGCTGAGCGGTAAAAAAGTAGGTCCTGGTTTGTTTGAATTAATGGTAGTGTTAGGTCAGGACAAGACTGTTAAACGTTTGAAAGAAGCTATAGAAAAAATAAAAGAAGTGAAAAAATAATTAATTGGACTTTTCAAATAGCACAATTTAGTATAAAATAAAAAAAAGATAAAATATTATTGAGTTGAGGGATCGTCTAGTGGTAGGACACCAGACTCTGGATCTGGGAGCGGTGGTTCGAGCCCACCTCCCTCAGCCATTTTATTATAATTTATAATATTTAATTAGTCGTTAGTGAATATAACCTAGCGTAGAGCGTACAGCGTTTAGCGTATAGTTAGGAAAGAGGAAGACAGAAGATGAGATAGTATCGGGTATATAGTATCGAGTAAAGAAAGAAAATAAAGATTCAAAGCAGTATTATATGCACGTTACTTATCACTTATTACACATTACTTCAATTGATGGTTAGCTGGTTAAGAAAACAGTATCGAGTTATGTTATATAGTGAAGAAAAAAAATACAAGAAGTAAATAGAGGATAGCTTACTGAATTAGTTAATTGGCAAATTGGTTAATTGCTTATTAATTATGGGCGCAATCGAATAGTGGTTAATTCGGCTGGCTCTCAATCAGCAAACGGGGGTTCAATTCCCCCTTGCGCCACCAGCTTTTTATAAAATAAAATGTAGATTTAAACTGAGCAGGAACTACCTGCTTTTTTTATAATACAGAATATTATCTGATCGGTAAAATTAATGAGACAAAAGAGGGATAAAAGTGAATAATAACGAAATATTTTTTAGCAAGGAAGGCTTGAAGAATTTAAAAGAAGAGATAAAGTATTTAGAGGGAGAAAAAAGAAAAGAAATACAAGAAGATATTAGTCGAGCTTTAGAGTATGGAGATATATCCGAAAACGCAGAATATAATATTGCCCAGGAAGATCAACGTATGAACGAAATAAATATTGTTAGATTAAAGCAAAAGTTAAGTCGGGCAAAAGTAGTAGAAGAAGACTGCTGTTCGGAAGGGATTGGCATCGGCACAACTTTAAAGCTGAAAAATTTAGGTTCCGGGGAAGAAATAGAATACATCTTTGCCCCAGATGATCAAGTAAATTTTGCACAAAATAAAATATCCCTAAATTCTCCCTTGGCGCAGGCCTTCTTAGGTCACCAGGAAGGAGAAGAGGTAGTGATTGAAGTTCCTATCGGAATATTAAGATATAAAATATTAAAAATATTATAATGAAAACCAAAATATTAGAAATAAATCCCAAAAAAATAGATTTAGCTAAGATTAAAATAGCTGCCGAAGAAATAAAAAAAGGTAACTTGGTGGCTTTCCCAACCGAAACAGTCTATGGATTGGGGGCAGATGCCCTCAATGAGAAAGCGGTTGCGAAGATATTTCAAGCCAAAGGAAGACCATTTAATGACCCGCTAATTGCTCATATTGCCGATATAAAAGAATTGTATAGATTATCCAAGCAAGTTCCCCCGGTAGCTTTAAAATTAGCCAAAGCATTTTGGCCGGGTCCCCTTACTTTAGTCCTTAAAAAATCTGAATTAGTTTCAGGTATTGTTACCGCCGATTTAGATACGGTTGCTGTGAGGATGCCTGCTGACAATATTGCCTTAAGTTTAATCAGAGAGACTAAAACTCCCATAGCAGCTCCCAGTGCCAATCTTTTTGGAAAGACAAGCCCTACTACTGCTCAACACGTAGTCGATGATTTGGGTGGGAAAATTGAGATGATTATTGATGGAGGCAAGACAAAAGTGGGGGTAGAATCTACTGTGTTGGATGTAACTGTTGAACCCGTCCGGGTACTGAGGGCAGGGGGGATATCAGTGGAAAAATTAAAAGAAGTAATTGGCCAGGTAAAAATGAGTAAGGAGTTAGAAGAAGGTTTTCGTTCTCCGGGAATGTTGAACAGTCATTATTCTCCCCAGGCAAAATTGATTTTAGTAGAAAAGAAGGGGGATGCTCAAGTAGAAGAAATTCGTATGTTGGCTTCTAAATATATAGTGCAGGGGCTTAAAGTGGGAATAATGGCTAAAGAAGAAAATCAGAATAAATATGATAGATTTGAAGTTAAAGTTATAGGCAAGGGTACTGAATTAGAGATATGTGCGGCAAATCTCTTTGCTATTTTAAGGAATTTCGATAAAGAAGGATTTGAAATTATTATTGCTGAAGGTTTAAAAGAGCATGATTTGGGCCTGGCAATAATGGAGCGATTAAGAAAAGCTGCCGCTCCTAAATAAATATGTTTGTGTAAACTTTTTTTATCTTTTCTTTCGCTTTCTTAACTCGATACTGTTCCCCTATCTGCCATTTTTTCTTGTATTTCTTTTCTTTCTTAACTATATACTCAATACTCGATACTAGATACTGTTTTAAATATTTGACAGAAGTAGAAGGGTGTGTTAATATTTGGAAAATGTTAAGGAGTAGGCAAGGTGGCTATAAATAGAGAATTTGCTAAACCAATAAGTTCCTTTAATTTTTATTACTACTATTATACCACCGATGTTTATGCCTTAACATCTTAGAGGTTTAAAATAAGATATCATAGGCATAGACATCGGTTTTATGCCTATGATATCTTTATATATTTATATATATAAAGGTCATAGGTTTTTTAAAATCCTATGACCTTTTTTATTTTTAGCCTATTCATTGAGAGCGACCGCAGGGAGCATGGCAATATCAAATTGTGTCAGTAGAACCGTCCCCTTGACACATTTAAAAAAGGAGGTAAATATATGTTAGTAAGAGGAATAAGAGGAGCAATAACTGCAGAGAGCAATACCAAAAAAGAAATTATCGAAAAGACTAAAGAATTATTAGTCACTTTAAAAAAAGAAAATGATTTTAAAATTGAAGATATAGTAAGTATTTTTTTTAGCGTTACTCCTGATTTAAATGCTGCCTTTCCTGCTCAATCAGCACGAGAATTAGGCTGGAATAGAGTTCCCCTTTTTGATATGCAAGAAATAGATGTTCCGGGGAGCCTGCCTAGATGTATTCGAGTATTAATCCAGATAAATTGCCAAAAAAGTCAAACAGAAATAAAGCATTGCTATTTAAGAGGAGCAAAAATATTAAGAAAAGATTTGGTTAAAGAGACCTTAAATTTAAAGGAGAGTGAGTCTAAATGATTATCGTAATGAATGGCAAAACTGATGATGCTGATGTAGAAAAAGTGATACAGAAATTACACGAAATGGGTCACAAAGTACACATTTCTAAAGGAGAAAGACGGATTATCTTAGGAGTAATCGGGGATGTGGAAAATTTAGCTTCCGTGCCCTTTTATGCCTTTAATGGGGTAGAGGAGATTATCCGTATCTTAAAACCTTATAAATTAGCAAGCAGGGAATTTAAGGATTTTGATACTATCATTAAAGTAAAAGATATAACCATTGGAGGAAAAGAAGTAATAGTAATGGCAGGGCCTTGCGTTGTAGAAAACGAAAAACAAATATTTGAAACTGCCCGCTACGTCAAAGCTTCCGGAGCGAAAATATTGCGGGGAGGAGCTTTTAAACCCCGTACTTCTCCTTACAGTTTTCAGGGATTAGGGGAAGAAGGTTTAAAGTTATTGGCTCAAGCTGGAAAAGAGACAGGTTTAGCAGTTGTAACTGAAGTGATGTCGGTTAACCAGATAGAGCTGGTAGGTAAATATA
>CAZWFH010000086.1:0-6641 GCA_964632105.1 uncultured Atribacterota bacterium | reverse complement strand
TGCCTGGGGGACCATAGATAACAGTCGTAAAGCTGTTTATGGATATGACCAACGGGTAGAAATTTTTGGCTCAGAAGGTTGCGTAATGGTAGGGAATCCAAAGCTAACGGAAGTAATTGTTAATAGCGCTAAGGATACCATAAGTGATAAACCTCTTTATTTTTTCATAGAACGATATCAAGAAGCTTATTTAGCTGAAATGAAAGAATTTATTAATTGTATTAGAGAAGATAAAGAACCGTCAGTAGGTGGATTTGATGGAAAAATTTCTGTTCAGATGGGATACGCAGCTAAAGAATCTCTAACTAAGGGTAGCTTTGTAAAAATAAGTAAATAAAAATTAGAGAGAAAAAAGGGAAGTAAAGATAAATTATGAATACTACTATTAAGGATGTGGCAAAATTAGCGGGGGTTCATCCCTCCACAGTTTCCCGGGTAATAAACAATGATTCTCGAATTAGTGAAAAAACCAAAGAGAAAGTTCTTCTAATAATTAATAAATTAGGCTATACTCCCAATGCTATTGCTCGGGGATTAAAGACAAAAAGAACTTATACCCTGGGGATGTTAATTCCTGATATTACCAATCCTTTTTTTGCGGAGATAGCTCGAGGAGTGGAAGATGCGGCTAATACAAATGGATTTAACATAATATTGTGCAACACTGATGACAAGTTAAAAAAGGAAAGAATTTATCTGGAGATATTAAAGGGAAAAAGAGTTGATGGTTTAATTTTAGGGACGGCTCATATTAAAGACAAAAGTATCTTAGAATTAGAGAAGAAAAAATTTCCCTATATATTAGTTTCCCGAAATATTGAAAAATTAAATAAAAATTGTATAATCGTTGATGATGTAGAAGGTGGAATTATGGCTACTGAATATTTAATTAAGATTGGTCATCGTCGAATTGCCCATATCACTGGTCCGCTTAAGACAAGATCAGCACTTAATAGATTAAAAGGCTATAAATTAGCTTTAAAAAAATATGAAATTGAATATAGTGACGAATTAGTAGGAGAAGGTGATTTTAAAATAAAAGGTGGCTATCAGGTTATGAAAAGATTTTTAAAATTAGCTGAACCACCTACTGCTATATTTGCTGCCAATGATTTACTGGCTTTAGGAGCAATGCAGGCTATTCAGAAGAGGAAATATCATATTCCAGAAGATTTTTCAGTAGTAGGTTTTAATGACATTAAATTAGCATCTTTTGTCTATCCTGCGTTAACTACTATTCGTCAGCCGATGCTGGAGATGGGGGCATTGGCAGTAAAGATGTTAATAAAGATAATAGAGGAGGGCGAATTTAATCAAAGAAAAGAAGTGTTAGAATCTAAATTAATCATCAGAGAATCTTGCAAAAAGATAAACAGAAAATAAAAAAAGTAAATTTTAAATTTAAATTAAAAAAGGAGAAACAAAAAATGAAAACCGTAACTTTATATGCTGATTGGCAGCCTAAGCCAGATTTTAAGTTAGGAGCAAAAGATATTGACGGGAAACTTACTTATTTGGGAAGTAAGGTTTGGAAAAATCCGGAACTTAAAATAGTGGAGAAAGATGTTCCCAAAATTGGACCTACAGAGGTTTTAATTAAAGTTAAAGCCTGCGGAATATGTGGTAGTGATGTACATATGGCTCAACCAGATGATAATGGTTATATCTGGTATCCGGGGCTTACTGCTTTTCCGACGACCTTAGGTCATGAGTTTTCAGGAATTGTAGTGGAAGCAGGTAAACAGGCCATTAATAAGAGAACGGGGAAGAAATTCGAAGAAGGAGAGGCAGTGACTGCAGAAGAAATGTTTTGGTGTGCTTCTTGCCGCCCCTGTGCCGATGGTTACCCTAATCACTGTGAGAAATTGCAAGAGCTTGGTTTTAGTTGCGATGGTGCCTTTGCAGAGTATGTCAAAGTTGATTCTCGCTACATTTGGAGCCTGGAGGAACTAAAGAGAGTTTATAAAGGTGATGACTTATTCCTGGCTGGTAGTGTAGTTGAACCTACTTCAGTAGCTTATAATGCGGTAATAGAGCGAGGGGGAGGAATAAGACCCGGAGATAATGCGGTAATTTTAGGAGGAGGACCTATCGGACTTGCTGCAGTAGCTATAATGAAAAAAGCCGGAGCCTCCAATGTAATTCTTTCTGAGCCTTCTGAACCAAGAGCAAAATTAGGCAAATTAATGGGTGCAGATCATATCATCAATCCTCTTAAAGAAAACTTTACTGAGAGAGTGTTAGATATAACCGGTGGCTTGGGAGCTAAATTGTATTTAGAAGCAACCGGTTTACCTGATAAGGTCTGGGCAGATATCGAACAATCTATCTGGGAAGGTAAAATGATTAATAGTACAGTAGTAATTGTCGCCCGTTCAGATAAGAAGATTCCGGTAACCGGAGAAGTTTTCCAGGTAAGAAGAGCTTCTATTGTAGGTTCCCAGGGTCATTCCGGCCACGGAACTTTCCCCCGAGTTATCAGTTCAATGGCTTCCGGAATGGATATGACTCCATTGATTACCAAAAAGGTAACTTTAGATAAAGTTCCGGAAAATATAGTTCTTTTACGAACCGATAGAACGGAATGTAAAATTACCTGTGAGTTTAAATAAATTAAGGAAAAGGAGATAATAAAATGTCTGATAAAAAAAATGAAAAATGGTTAACTACCGATTATCCTCAGATAGTTTTTGAAAATAGTCAGGTAGGCAGATTAAAAAAAGAATTATTTGATGCACCGATGAGTAAAATTGAAGGGATACTTAAAGAATACGAAGTTCCTTCCCCTTCTGAATTAGGGAAGGCGGGTAGTTATATTCAGACTACTCCCCGCATGCATGTTATAGAAAACAGGCGAAAAAATGATTTTGTCTTTGTCCCGGTAGGGTGTACCGAATGTCATGGTGATTACGCTAATACCGGACTGGATACTTTTATGGTCACTCAAATTTGTGAAGGAGTACGCCGTTATATAAAAAATAGAGATGGAGTAGGTTGCAGTCTGGCTCTACCTCCTCTAAATTATGGGGGACATCCTTATCATCATTGTGGAATGGCCGGTACTATTATTATGCCCGAGGATGTAGTTCGGGAGACTATGATTAACGTGATGTACGGACTTTGGAATGATGGTTTCCGTAAGCAGATGTGGGTTAATAATCATGGACAATTATGGATATTAGAATCAGCCATACAGGAATTCTGTAAACGCTACCAATTACCGGGTATCTATCGGGTAATCGACTGGCATCGCTCTATCAGAGAATTCTTCATTCCTATTGATAGAGAAGATAGCCTTACCACTGACTTCATTCATGCTGATGAAGCAGAGGCTTCTGTTGCCAAATTACTCTTTCCTGATATGATAGATATGAAGTATGCTGTAGACACAGAGGGTGATTCATTGTTGCCGGGAGGTCATTTTGATACCTCTGTTGACCCTTATCATCGACCTCAAGGCTGGCAACAGGGGGAAGGTCAATCTGCAATTGAAAGATCGGCTGTTCCGGAAGGAGTAGTAGGCTGTCCTACTCGAGCGAGTGCTGAAAAAGCAAAACGTCCTATTGCCGCTATACTCAGATACTTAACTTTGGTTCATGATGAGATTATGGAGACTTATCCGGCAGGCAAATTACCACCTGTTGAAAAAATTAGCTTACGTGACCCAAAAGAGATGGAACCTTTCTTAAAAGAACCTATGAGCAAAGGCTGGAAATCTGTCTTTGAATTACCATATATCGGGCAAATAAACAGTCTATAGTGAATAATCGTTAGAGACAGTATAATGTATTGTTTTTTGTGTAGGGGGCGGATTCATCCGCCCCGGGTTATTTGGTTTTATTAGTTTTAATTATAATGGGAGTATAAAACAATGAAAAAAAGTATAGTAGTTTCTATTCAGCCTACTAAATTTTCTGCTTTAGCCTTTAAAGAGGATTTTGAAAAAAGTATTAAAGAAGTCGCCAAATTAGGTTTTGATGGTGCAGAATTAGCG
This sequence comes from uncultured Atribacterota bacterium, assembly GCA_964632105.1. Classification (GTDB taxonomy): domain Bacteria; phylum Atribacterota; class Phoenicimicrobiia; order Phoenicimicrobiales; family Phoenicimicrobiaceae; genus Sediminicultor. The sequence continues at coordinate 2,647 of CAZWFH010000086.1, read as the reverse complement.
GTTAGAAATCCTAAAGATTTAAAAGTAGATGATGTTATCAACATAATAAAAGAAAATAATTTAGAAGTCCCGGCTATAGGCACCGGCCAAGCTTACGGAGAAGAGGGTTTAAGTTTTTCTGATCCAGATGAAACAATTAGAAGGATAGCGGTAGAAAGAATAAAAGACCAGATAATATTTGCTTCCCATTTTGATGCCCAGGTAATTATCGGACTAATAAGAGGGAATATTGAGGAAGGTGTAAACAGGACAGAAGCCGAAGAATGGACAATTGATTGTTTAAGAAAATGTACAGAATTTGCAAAAGAATACAATATAGGGCTTACCTTAGAACCGGTAAATAGATATGAAAGTAATTTTATTAATACCCTTAATGAGGGGATTGAATTTATTAAGCGGGTAGGAGCATCAAATTTAGGGTTATTGGCAGATACTTTTCATATGAATATAGAAGAAGTTTCTATTTATAATAGTATTATTCATGCAAAAGATTATATTACCCATGTCCACTTTGCAGACAGTAACCGTTGGGCACCCGGCTGTGGTCATCTGGATTTTGCCAAAATAGTCCAAACTTTGAAAAAGATAGGTTACCAGGGTTATGTCTCTGCCGAGATACTCCCTTTTCCAGACCCGGATAGTTGTGCCCGCCTTACTGCTAAAACATTAGATAAATTGAATATTAGGTAATTGCTTTTTATAATAAAAATAGTTTTAAAAATAAGAATATCAATTAATTCTTAGCACTTAAACACAAAAAAATTATTTTTTGTGTTTAAGTGCATACTGTTGTTTTTAGTATTTTAAAACCCTGCATAATTTATCTCTCGAAAAATGTTTTAATATAATCTTGCTATAAAAAGTTGACAAAACTATAATTCATCTTGTATAATAAAAATAGAATAAAAATAGAAACTGTTTCTATAATGTAGAAAAGCAGTAAGGAAAACAAGATGAAAAAAACCCCTAAATACCCTATAAAAGTTTTAAATAAATCCCTCTCTATTCTTGAAATTTTACTTCAACAAGGTTCCGCTATGAATATGACTGAAATTAGTGAAAGATTAGAAATCTACCCCAGTACTATTCACCGTATATTAGATACCTTAAAACACTGGGGTTATGTAGAACAAGATTCCCATACTCAGAAATACCAACTAGGTCTGAAGGCATTAGAATTAGGTATGGCCAAACTTCACCAAATGGACCTGGTAAGAGAGGCCACCCCCTATTTAAAAGAGTTAGTAAATCAGTGTAATGAAACTGTTCATTTAGGAGTTTTGGAAGAAGGAGAAGTTCTTTACTTAGCTAAAGAGGAGTCTTCTCAAACTATAAGGATGATCTCTTACGTGGGTAAAAGAGCCCCCCTTCACTGTACTGCTTTAGGGAAGGTGCTATTAACTTATCTTTCAGCGGAAGAAAGAAAGAGAATATTAGGGGAAAAAGTGCTTCCTCGCCTTACCGAGAATACCATCACTGATAAAAGGGAATTAGAAAAAGAACTTAGCAAAGTAAGAGAACAGGGTTTTGCCTTAGATAGAGAAGAAAACGAAAAGGATGTTTGCTGTGTGGCTGCTCCCATTAGGAATTATCAAGGGGAAGTAATAGCTGCCATTAGTATTTCAAGCCCTATTTTCAGGATAGACAAAAATGCACAAAATAATCTAAAAGAAGCTCTTATCGAGACAAGTAAAAAGATATCTAAAAGATTAGGATATAATGGTAAATTGTAGAAAGAAATAACCGAAAATCAATAAAAGGATTTTAGTTATAAATAAAAGAAAAAGTAATTTCTGACCGATATAAAACATAAATTCATTATACCCAATCTTAATGATCAAGATTGCAGTAATACATAGTATGTCTTTAAAAAGGAGATTATTTAGATGAATGAAACCCTTGAAAAAATCGGTGAGCTGGGAATTGTCCCGGTGGTTAAAATCGAAAAAGCTGAAGACGCGCTTCCTTTAGGAAGAGCACTGATTGAGGGCGATCTCCCTATTACTGAAATTACTTTCAGAACTTCTGCTGCAGAAGAGTCAATCAAAACTCTGACCAGAGAACTCCCTAACCTTTTAGTTGGAGCAGGGACCGTATTAACAATTGAACAGGCAAAAAAGGCAGTTTCTGCCGGTGCTAAATTTATTGTTTCACCAGGTTTTAATCCAAGAGTAGTAGATTATTGTATAGAAAACAGCATTCCGATAACTCCTGGCATAAATAACCCTACCCAAATTGAAATGGCTCTGGAGAGAGGAATTGAGGTAGTAAAATATTTTCCTGCTGAAGCATCAGGGGGATTGCCACTGCTAAAATCTATGTCAGCACCTTATACTGGGATAAAATTTATTCCCACAGGAGGGATTAATCAAAATAACTTATGTTCTTACCTATCCGATAATAAAGTTCTTGCTTGTGGCGGTAGTTGGATGGTAAAGCCTGAACTCATCTCTTCAGGCAATTTTGATGAGATTACCAGACTTACCAAGGAAGCGGTTTCTATAATGCTCGGTTTTGAGTTTGCCCATCTTGGAATAAATGAGGAAAGTAAAAATAAAGCTCTTAATTCTGCAAATCTACTTTCAAATCTTTTTTATTTTCCTATAAAAGAGGGAACGAGTTCTATTTTTGCTGGTTCAGGATTTGA
>CAZWFH010000085.1:0-6642 GCA_964632105.1 uncultured Atribacterota bacterium | reverse complement strand
CAATCTTAATATCTCTAAGACCTCTTCCTCTGCTAAATTGTGTTTTAAAGCTTCAGTATAATAGTGGGTACTCTGCTCGTATCTCTTCTCTTCATCAAATATTTTACCTATACTGAAAATATCCATCCCGTATTCGGTATTATTCAAAGGATCTTCTACCAGAAAACACATCCTGCTGACCAGGGCCACCAGAGAAAGAATATCCTGCAAATTATGTTCAAATACCTGTTTTAATGCTCGGGCATCTTTGGTTTTAAGATACCTAAAATAAATCTCGGGGACAAGATAGCCCGGAACATCGTTTTCTCTGATTACCCCCAGTATATCTCTTTCTACTGTAGATAGTGAACAATTCTCTAATCTTCTTTTCCATAAACGGCGGGCAGGATAAAGCAAATCAAAATGACCAGGATCTTCTAAATTTAATTTCATCCCGGACATAATAAAGCGGCTCTGAATTAAGGGAAAGTCAAAAGTCTTACCATTATATGAAACTATTGCCTTAAAATTGGAAAGCAGTTCATTTACTGCTGATAACAAAGCCCGCTCTTCATTGTAATCCCGCATAAAATATTGTCGAACACAAAATCGGTCTCCTTCAAAATATCCTACTCCCACAAGAAAAATATAAGTCCCTGCTCCTCCAGCCAATCCTGTAGTCTCTGTATCTAAAAAAACGGTCTTACTAATATCTATTTCCTTTAACCTATCATCTCTGGCTAAACTGGAAATAGTTTTGGCAGAAGATTGAAAAATTTGAAAAAGTTCAACCTCCCCACACCTATAATCTCGGGAAAAATAGTTTTCCCGAACAAAACTGTCTCCAAAAGGAGTGGAAATAAATTTTCCTGATACTACTTCTTCTATCTTTACTTCTTGATTTATAATATCTATGCTTTTCTCTTTTTGTGACTGATTAATTTTATTTATATTTTTCTTTAACTGGGCAATCTTTTCCAGTCGCTTCTTTATATCATCCATAATCAGCTCAAGGCCTTCCTTAAAATTAGAAGAGCACTCTCTTTTCCTTTTATGCCTACTTCATCAATAGGCCCCACACAGGAGGGACAGCCTTTTTCACATCCGCAGCTAAGAATTAATTCTTGAGCTGCCTGCAGTAAAGTCCGACGCAATTCAAACATCTTCTCGCTAAATCCTACTCCCCCGGGATAATTATCATAAATATAAATAGTAGGCTTGCTAGTAAAGGGAGAACGCACTTCCGAAACTGCCCTGATATCCTGGGGGTCACACATAACATATAAAGGAACAACATTGATAAGTACATTAGCTAGGGCTAAAAGCCCGCTGCTTAAATTAAAAGATGGGCCTTCACTTCCCTGGAGCTCTAACAGCTCACTAATATTGTTGGTCAAAGCAAGCCAATAAGCAGTGGTGTGCATTTCTTCCGGTGGTAAAGATATTTCTCCGAAACCAATATTCTCGTGAGTATAAAATTTTATCTTTTTATAGCAGGTAGAAACAGTAGTAATAGCCACTTCCCCAAAGGCGTATTCCATATTTAATTCTTCAGCTTTATCAAATACATCTAAAACTTTAATATTGGTCTCGTCCTGGGCATTGGTGTAATAATTAACTTTAACTTTTTCTGCATAGGCCTTCTGGTTCTGATAATCCAACCTGTTAATAGCATATTGCTCACCTTCATGAAGATAAATAGCCCCTTCATAAATAAGGGTGGGTACACTGGCCTTATCCACTTCTCCGATAACCTGTTCCTGCTGTTCAGTAATATCAATAATTACAAAATTATCTACCGAGGCACTGCGTAGACTTATCTCCTCAGTGGGATAGACTTCGCTCATCCAATACCATTTCTTTTCCACATAATGAAGCACACCTTCCTTCTCTAAATACTCCAGAACATCCCGAAGTTTTTTAGTTCCGAAATCTTCTCCTTCTTCAAAGGGTAATTCAAAAGAAGCACACCTGACATGACTGACCAAAATACTTAAATTATCCGGGTCAATAACTGCACTCTCCGGTGATTCTCCAAAGAAATAATCAGGATGATTTATCACAAACTGGTCTAAAGGATTACTGGAAGCAACTAAGATAGCTATTGAACTATTAGATCGGCGCCCGGCCCTTCCGGCCTGCTGCCAGGTACTGGATATAGTTCCGGGGTATCCGGCCATAAAACAAGCATCAAGCTGGCCGATGTCTATCCCCAGCTCCAGGGCATTGGTACTTACCACTCCTTTTATTTCCCCGTCTTTTAAACCCTTTTCTATTTCACGTCTTAGGTTAGGTAAATAACCTCCTCTATAACCCCTGACTATATCCTTGGACCTTCCCGTTTTGACTAAAAAATCTTTTAAATAACTGGTCAGGACTTCGGTGGTCAGGCGGCTCCGGGCAAAAATTATGGTCTGAATGTCATAATTTAAAAAATAGGCCACAAAACGGGCTACTTCTCTAATTAAACTTTTCCTGATTCCCAATTCCTTATTAATTACCGGAGGATTATAAAATAAAAAATTCTTCTCGCCCTGGGGGGCGCCATTATTATCAACCAGAACAAAATCCTCTCCTACAATCTTCTGAGAAAGCTCCCGAGGATTAGCGATAGTTGCTGAACAGCAGATAAACTGGGGATTCGACCCATAAAATCGGCAGATTCTCTTCAATCTCCTGATTACATTAGCCAGGTGGCTTCCGAATACTCCCCGATAAATATGAATCTCATCGATTACCACATATTTTAAATTTACGAAAAAATCCATCCATTTGGTATGATGGGGCAATATCCCTAAATGCAGCATATCCGGATTGGTTACCACAATATGCCCTTTCTTGCGGATAGCCTGCCGAGCGGAAGAAGGAGTATCTCCATCATAAGTATAAGTTTTAATCCCCTCATCTAAGGCTGATACTAATTGATACAATTCAGTTAATTGGTCTTGAGATAAAGCTTTAGTGGGAAACATATAAAGAGCTCGGCTATTTTCATCTTTTAAGATAGAATCTAATACCGGCAGATTATAACAAAGAGTTTTTCCGGAAGCGGTAGGTGTAACTACTACTACATTCTTATGGTTTCTTATAAATTCTAAGGCGGAAGCCTGATGAGAATAAAGTTTGTTAATGCCTTTCTCTTTCAAAACCCTTACCAGTTTATCCTCTATCCACTCCGGAAACTCCTCATAAATTCCAGATTTAGCTGGAATATGCCTCCAGTCAGTAAAACGGGAGCTTATCTTATTATATTTTTTTAATTCATTCAAGATTCTCTCTACCGGCACTTATACAACCCTCACATTCGAAACTAAACTTTTTACTAAATTAATATTTCTTAGATCATCTTTTTCGTCATGCTTGGGAGTTTCCAGAATAAAAGGTAAGTCTTTTAAATATTTATGATTCACTAACACCCTAAAACCTTCCAGTCCTATATATCCTTTGCCAATATGCATATGCCTATCTTTTCGTGAACCCAAAGGAAATTTTGAATCATTAAGATGTATCACCTTTAATCGCTCTAAACCCAAGTATTTATCAATTTCCTCTAAAGTCTGCTCAACACCTTCTTGATGCGAAAGGTCGTATCCTGCAGCAAAGGCATGACAGGTATCAAAACATATTCCTATCTTCTTTCTATCTTTCGCCCCTTCTATCATCCTCTTTAACTGGTAAAAAGTATAACCCAAATGCGTACCCGAACCAGCAGTATCTTCTAATAATATCATCGTCTTTAAATTTAAATCTGCACTTTTTTCTAAAATAATATTAAGAGCTCTGATTATCCTCTGAATTCCATATTCTTCTCCTGCTCCGGTATGGGCCCCTGGATGAATAATTAAATAAGGGTCAGGCAATAAAAGATCTGCTCTTTTCATCTCTTCAATAAATGCATTAATTGATTTGAAATAAAGTTCATCTGAGGGGGAAGCCAAATTAATAAGATAAGAGGTATGGATAAAAACGGGGTTAATATTAGAATTTTTTAAATTCTCTCTAAAACTTTTTATTTCGTCTTCCTTTAATATCTTTTCCCGCCAGGTAGATGCATTCTTAGAAAATATCTGCATAGTATTACAGCCTAATTCCACAGCCCGAACAACAGAATTATCTATTCCCCCGGCGATAGAAATATGGCATCCAATCTTCAATCTCTGTTTCCTCTTTTCTTCTTCGATTATTTAATTTTGATAATAAAAATTTGAGATTAATTAGAAATTTTATTGACTTCTCTACTTTTATAAGTATAACATATTACTATAACCTAATTAAATAATTATTACCCATACACTCTACCCGCCTAAAAAATATTTTGGTTAAAAAATAGGGGGAAGAAATGTACAAACAAATCTTTAAAGAATTAAAAGAACATATTCCCTTCACTGCTTTCGGAGCTGCCACCGGAATAATTCTGATAATATTTTTTCAAAAACTACCTTCTGACTCTTCCTATAATATTTTCTATATCCTTCACCCCATCCATGTTTTTCTTAGTGCACTAGTTACTGCCTCTATGTATAATTTTTACCAATGTTACCCTTCCAAAAAAAAATGTAACCTGGGAATTTTAATTTTCATCGGTTATGTGGGTTCTATCGGAATAGCTACATTAAGTGATTCGCTAATCCCTTATCTGGGTGAAATTTTGCTCAATATGCCCCATCGAGAAATTCATTTGGGTTTTATTGAAAAATGGTGGCTGGTCAATCCCTTGGCCTTATTCGGAATTGGAATAGCTTATCTAAAGCCCTCTACAAAGTTCCCTCACTTTGGTCATGTTCTCCTTAGCACCTGGGCTTCGCTCTTCCATATTATTATGGCTTTAGGACAAACTTTGAATTGGTTTATCTACATTGGTATTTTTATTTTTTTATTTCTCTCTGTTTGGATACCCTGCTGTGTAAGTGATATCGTATTCCCTCTTTTATTTGTAAAAACACCAAAAAATTAAAAGTTATAACCTGGCTTCCACTTATGATCAGGCTATAACTTTTTCTCTTTCTCTCTTTTCCAAGAAAACCAACTATCATTAGTTTTAATCGAAAAGAAATTATTTTTCATCCAATAAATATATTTTATAATGCCCTGCTGACTGTAGTATCAGCCAGATTTCGTTAAAAATATTATTAGTAAATTTTTTACCCTGATTAATATAATACTCCACTGCATCCTTTTCGGTTAATCCTATTCCCTCTTCTATAATTAAAAATAATTTGCCAGTATGATTATATTTTTTTTCATTTTTATTATTTATTCGCTCATTTAAAGAATCGCAAAATATCTGGTTTGCAACGGTTAAATAATCTTTTTTGTTTTTATGCTTATAATTATTTTTTTTATCCTTCTTCCGTTTCTTCATTGATTTAACTAACCCCCAGGTAGCTTTTGCTTCTTCTTTATTATAATATACTGGGGTAAGTTCAATATTCAAATTCTCTGTACAAATACAAGAAGGTTCTCTTTTAATAGGGTCACCCAACCTAATAAAGCGATAATCTTTTTTATTCTTTTTATTATATTCCTTTAGAAAAGTTTTACAGATTTCTTTTTCTAAAAGTTTGTATTCAATCTCTCTTTCAAATCTGTCTTCTTTAATCAATTTCTTGGGGAGCATTCTTATTATTTTTAACCTCCATAAAAACAATATTATTTTTATTCACTCCATTTAATAATCTATCTTTTATTGATTAATATTTTGATATTTTTCTACTTAACTCCCCCTCTTTTTCTCACATTATTTTTGTAATTATAACATATCAAGTTAAATTCAATAAATATAACTCTGAAATTTTCTCTTATTTCTTTTGCCCCTTTACACTTCATGTTTATGGAGCTAAGCACAATTAATTAATCTTTTTGTTAATTTATTATACTTTGGTTGTGGAATTTGTTAAGTGAACGAATATTTAACCAAAATCTAAAAATCAGTAACTTATAATTTATTTCTATTATTTTTTACCAAAAAAGAGGATTTTTGAAATTTTTAGAGAATATTATTTATATAAAGCTTTTAAAAAGGTTATTGATAAAAATCCTAAATTATAAGAGGAGGAAAAATTATGAAAAAGAAATTTGATCAAGTATATCAATTTAAGATTACCTTAAAGGATATTAAGCCACTCATTTGGCGAAGGATACAAGTCCCAAAAACCTATACCTTTTGGGATTTTCATGTAGCCATCCAAGATTCTATGGGCTGGTTTGATGGTCATCTTCATGAATTTGAGATAAATAATCCACTAACTGGACTAAAAACACTGATAGGAATTCCAGAGGAAGAGTTCGCAGATTATAAAGTTCTTCCTGGTTGGAAAATAAAAATAGCGGACTACTTTTTAAGGGAAAATAAATCAGCAAATTACATATATGATTTTGGTGATAATTGGGAACATAAAATAACCCTGGAAAAAATACTCCCAAAAGAAAAAAATATTATCTACCCCATTTGCATTAAAGGAAAAAGAGCTTGTCCTCCTGAAGATTGTGGAGGACCTCTTGTTTATGATGACTTTTTAGAAAGCATAAGAAATCCTAATGATGAACAACATGAAGAAATGTTAGAATGGATTGGAGGAGAATTTGATTCAGAACATTTTGATCCAAAAGAAGTCACTTTTGATGACCCAGCTGAACGTTTTAAAATTGCCTTTGGCAAAGGAT
>CAZWFH010000084.1:0-6661 GCA_964632105.1 uncultured Atribacterota bacterium | reverse complement strand
AAAGGGCATTCCTGAAGGGGGTCTGAAAGCCTTGTAAATAAAGGATTTTCACTGGGAGGGTAAATAGGAACAGAGAACCCTACTTATTCCAATATTTATAAATTTTCAAATAAACGTAAATATTCCTTATAGATAAAAATTCGCCCATACTTTTTCTCTTTTTCTTTGGGTACTAAAAGATCTAGCTCAACAAATTTTTTCACTAATCTATTTGCCCCCTCTCGTGAAAGCCCGGTAAATTCCTCTACTTTTTTTACATTAATTATAGGGAGTTTATATAGATTTTTTAAAAGTTTAATAGCATTTTTAGTGCCTTTCCCTAATTTCGTTATCTTTTGTTGATCTTTTTCACGTAATTCAATAATTTTATTCGAAGTTTCAATTGCTTCTTCCGCTACTTTTCCAACACCTTCCAGAAAAAATTCCAGCCACAAAAAAACATTTCCTTTTCTATATTCATCTAACTTAGCAAAATAAAGATCTCTATTCTTTTTTAAATATTCGGAAAGATATAATACCGGCCTTTCCAATAATTTTTCCTGACAAAGATAAAGAGTAATAAGCAGTCTCCCGGTTCGACCGTTTCCATCTATAAAAGGATGGATAGTCTCAAATTGAGCATGAATTAAACCTATCTTTATTAAAATAGGTATATTTCGATAAGAGTAAAAGAAATTTTCTAAATCCGTCATGGCTAATGTTACATAATCCGGTGGCGGAGGAACAAAACGAGCATTATTAGGATTGGTCCCCATTATCCAATTTTGGGTTTTTCTAAACTCTTCGGGATAAGGGAAAAAAGTACTTCTTGCTTCTGTCAATAATACTTGATGAATTTTTTTTATTAATCTTAAAGATAAAGGAATATTTTTTAATTCATTAAGGCCTATATTCATAGCTTCAATATAATGCAAGATATCATCAACGTCTGGGGGTAACTCAGGTGCTCTTTCAATTTCGGCATGTAAGGCATCGGTAAGCAGAGCCTTAGTTCCTTCTATTTGACTTGAAAGAGCGGCTTCTTTCTTAATGTACATAAAAATAAAAAAATCTATATCAGGTACAAGTTTGGTTAATCCATCTAATTTTCCCAATAATAGGCTGGATGTAGATAAAAGCTGGATTAACCTTTCTCCCTGAAAAGACAAATTCTTAGGAGGAAATTTTTCAGGAATAAAAGCCTTGTATCCCTCGATCTGTTTTATATATTTACCAATATTTACTTTAGAATTCTTCTTATACATGTCAACATTCTATCATTAAAGTTGACATTGGTCAAATAGATGTCAACTTTAATGGAGAACAAGAACAACACATCCTATAAAAACCCCTCAGATCCTATAGGTTTTCCGCTAAAAATTACCGAATTATTAACCTGGTACACCTTTCATATTTATTTAATTTAAAAGTAAAATATTAATTATCTAAGAAAATAGGATGTATCTCCATTTATTCAGGAGAGAGTTACATTTACTAACTTTGTTATATTGCAAGACATAACCCTTATTACTTCTTTGCTTTATTGTTGAGGTGGAGCAAAAATAAGATTATGTGTTGGATTATATTTATAATCTTATAACTCTTTAACTTTTTTTTGTTCCTTTGGTTACAAAATCAATTTTTAAAACTGTCCCGCAGGCTTCTGCTATTCTATTTAAAAGAGGTATGCTATAACTTTTATAATCAGAATTTTCATAGCGTGAGATAGCTGATTTAGTAGTATGTGTTCGTTTGGCCAGAGCATCTTGCGTTAAATTTGCTCGATGGCGGATTCTGGCAATATGTTCCCCAATGCAAATATTTTTGTATTCATCATCGAATTTCTCGCGGAATTCTTCATTTTTCATCAATTTATCCATATAAGTTTTAGTTTTTCTCATAATAAATTCCCCTTTTTAGTCTAGCAGTGTAAGCTTTTTTCATATTCCTGGCTTTCTCTAAATCCCTTTTACTCACTTTCTGAGACTTTTTCATATAAGCATTAGTAATAATTATCTTTCTAACTTTATAGAAGAAGCTAAAGAAACGATGATTCACGTGTTTAAACTCAAATATATTATCTCTTGAGTCCACTTTCCTAAATTTTGTTATATCAAAAACTCTGCCATGATCAGCAATATATTTTACCAGGGCAGATAGTTTAACTTGTACATCCAAAGATTCTTTCTCTAAATATTCTTTAGCCGGTATCTTCCCTGTTTCAGTGAAATAAAACTCTACCTGGAGCTTTTCTCCCTGATAGAAAATATAATCTTCTTTTTTAGGTAGTGTCATAGAACTCCTTCAATATATATGTTAGCATATATGCTAACATATATCAATAGAAATATTAAAGAATTAGTAGATTATTAGAGGTTTGGGTCTTACAATATTGCTTTTCATCTTCCTGCTTAAATTTTTTTAATCGCTCTGCTCACTGTAATATAATATATACCAATATGTTCTGCTATCTCTTTTGTTACATTGCAAGACCTGACCCTCTAAACCCTTGGAAGATGGGATGTGTCTATTTATTCTAGAATAAAATTATATTTGCATTCATAATACAACGAAAATAGGTGTCTGTTATATTTTTAAAAAAGATGGAAAAAGGGGTCTTTAAATTAGAATTTCAGCATCGGGGATTGGAAAATTTGATCAATGCCTTAGATAAGTGTCTACTAACAGATTATCTTACAGTCTAATCCTGGCTGCCATCATTATTGGCTCATCTTTAATTATGCAGACTGATAAAGGACCACTCTTTATGGGCTTTCCGGTTATTGGAGTTCTTGGTTTTTTAATCGCTGGTGTATTAGGTTTAGGTTTAGTAATTATAATTCTCCGTTCGGGAAAGATGTGATATAAAGCTTACTCAACTTGACCCCATTTTCTTATTCTCTGAAACCCTTGTAAATAAAGGGTTTCAAACAAAATATCACTCTAAGTGCCTTTATTCGCAAAATTTTAAAAAATAGGTACTTTACCCCTTCAATTATTTTATCCACAAAACACAAAAAAATCCAGGTTTCTCAATTTTGGATAATTTTTCTTCCTTTTGCATACTGATTTCCTCTTCTTTAATATCGGGAGGGATGTATAAGCATTCTTTTGTAGCAAGTATATTTTTACTCATTTGTTTCTTAAAATCTTCTATACTTCTAAGCTGGGCATATTTAAATACAGTATTTTTTTGAAACTCTTTTGAGGTGTATAGCTTGCCCCATTTACTTTCTCTATTTATTGTTCCAATCATTATTTGTCCTTTATTTTTACAAACTCTGAATATTTCAATTATCGCTTTACTTATATCTTTTATAAATCCAAAAGTAGCCATGGAAAAGACGGCATCAAAATGTTGATCAGGAAAATTTAAATCATATACGCTCATATTATAATAACTTATAAGGACATTTTCTTTTTCTGCTTTTTCTCTTGCCAGAATAAGCATTTTATCGGAAAGGTCAATTCCGTTAACTTTACAACCCTTTCTAGCGAGTTTTATACTAAAATTTCCCGTTCCACATCCTATATCTAATACTTTCATTCCTTTTTTTATTTTAAAAAGATTGAAAGCGCATTCACTTTCTACTAAATCAACGTGTTTTCCCAATTTAGTTTTATACCAATCATCATAAATATTAGATTCGTTATCAAATATAGCCATTTATAAAACTCCTTATATAAAAACTTACAATATACCTAAAATTCCTTTTTCGATTTCATTAAATTTTTTTGAGGTAATTATCTCTCTATTTCTGGGTTTGGGAAGGTCTACAACTATTTCTTTCTTTATCTTGGCAGGTCGGTTAGACAATACATATATACGGTCTGATAAAAATATCGCTTCTTCGATATCATGAGTAATAAATAGAATTGATACTTGTAATTTTTCTAAAACCCCTAAAAGCCAATTCTGCATCTTAAATCTGGTAATTGCGTCAAGCCCTCCAAGAGGTTCATCAAGAAGAATAATATCTTTGGAATTCATGTAAGTTCTCATTAAGGCAGCCCTTTGCCTCATTCCGCCTGAAAGCTGATGCGGATATTTATATTCAAATCCCTCCAACCCGAATAATTTAAAATATTTTTTTACTCGCTGGTGAGAATCTTTTCTATTATATCCTCTTATCCTTAAAGGCAAAGCAACATTATCAATTATTTTTTGCCAGGGAAGTAAAAGATCTTTCTGATACATATAGCTTAGCTTGCCCGTTTTACCGGTACATTCCTTCCCATCTATTAATACTTTACCACTATCAATGTGAATCAAACCCGAAATCATATTAAATATGGTACTCTTCCCGCAGCCACTGGGACCTATAAGAGTAACAAATTCATTTTCCTTTAGTTCTAAAGAAATATCGTCTATTATGAGCATATTCTCGTAATTTTCTTTAAAATGAATTATCTCTAATTTTTTTTTATTATTTTTTGGGTAAGTATTCATTGGTAAATGCTTCATTTACATCCAGTTCCTGTTCAATTAATTTTCTCTCATACATCCAATGAGAGTAATTTTGCCAAATTTCTTCTTTCATCTCTCCCCATCTCTTGGCATCAGACTGGTACTCTGAGGCTAAATATTTCTGGCTGGCAATTGCAATTTCTCTATCTGTTTCGGGAGCATTTTTTAGCAATGCCTCTACAGCTTCTTCCGGTTTCTCTATACAAAATTTATAACCTCTACTAGTAGCTCTTAAAAATCTCCTTACTAAATCAGGATCATTATTGATTAAATTTTCATTAGCAATAATTACAGGAGTATAGAAATCAAGTTCTGAATCAAAATCTTGAAGTAAAATAAAATTAATAGGAAAATTTTTTAATTTAGCAGCAACTCCGTCCCATCCATAGTATATCCAGGTATAATCTACATATTTCTTAACACTTGTAAAGAAATCTATTGCTCCAATATTAATAATTTCAGTTTTGGAAAAATCTCCCCCATCTTTTTCCATAAGAGCTTTTATCATAGCTGTTTCCATTGGTGAGCCCCAGCCCCCATATTTTTTCCCTTCAAAATCTTTAGGACTTTTAATACCTCTTTCTGTTGGGGAAGCAAAACCTGAGGTATTATGCTGTATTATGGCTGCAATTGCTTTTATCGGTAAAGGTTCTTTGGTAGTTCTGGCATAGGTTACCTGTTCCTGATAGCTAATGCCAAATTCGCCCTGGCCGGCAGCGATTAAAGCCGCACTTCCACCTTCAGAAGGCTGGATGATATCAACCGAAAGCCCTTCTTCTGTATAATATCCTTTTTCTTTAGCCACATACATCCCGGTGTGATTGGTGTTGGGTATCCAATCAAGTAAAACAGTAATTTTCTTAAGATTTTTTTCGCCTCCACTACCAGCAAAAATACTTGCGGATAGCCACATACATAATAATATACTTACCACTAAAATTAAAAATACCTTTCTAAACATTTTTTCCTCCATTTTTTTTAAATAATTTTATTTATTTTCTCTCATCCAGGGCATAGTTACATACTGAATGATCTCTATTGTCTTAAAAAGTATCAGGCTTAATAATATAATTATTACTATTGCAGAAAATACTTTATCTAGAGCAAAAGATTGCCTGACTCTGGTCATATATACTCCCAATCCATCTTTTCCTCCCATCCATTCTCCTATTACCGCTCCCATAACGCTATAAGTAGCGGCAATCTTTAATCCTGAAAAAAAACTGGTAAGAGCTGCAGGGAACTTTGCAAACTTAAATATTTGAAAATAATTTGCCTTCATTGATTTAAATAAATTAAGCATATCCCTATCTATTGATTCCAGACCTTCTAATAGGTTTACTACAATGGGGAAAAAGCATACTAAAATTACCACGATAATCTTGGGCAATTTATCAAATCCAAACCACATTATCAATAAAGGCAGTAATACAATGATTGGTATGGTCTGAGAAACTATGAATAAAGGGTAAAAAGCCCTTTTTATTAAACTAAAGCTATCCATTAAAACAGCCAGAATAATTGCCAATAGTATGGCTATAAAAAATCCTATAAAAGCTTCTTCTAAAGTAGTAATTATATGTGGTTTTAACTCCGGAAGTATCCTGAAAGTGGTAATTATTATATCAAGGGGAGAAGGCAAAATATATCTTGCTACAATTCCTCTATCTACAATATATTGCCAGCTCATGAGAATAATCATAAAAAATACTGTCGGGGTTAATTTACTTCCTATATTTTTTAACCTTTTCATCTATGGTAACGCCTTCCGGTTTATAATCAATTTTAACTATTGAGACAACTCTTGGCACCCCTTCTTTTATACATATTTGCTGAGATTTTTTGACAATATCTATTAATTTATCAAAATCCCCTTCCATAGTAGTCTCCATTGCCCCTACTTCATATTTAACCCCGCTTTTATCAATATGTTCTATTACTTTATCTACTATTTCATATACTCTTTCTTCTTTAACAATTGGTAAAACTTGAAAACTTACATTTACTCTGGGCATCTTTTTTTCTCCTTTAAATTAATATAAACATACAAACAAAAAAACCATCACCCAAAATAGGTAATGGTTTAGTAAATTCTCCAATCATAATATTACTTCCCTACGCTAGAATTATCTAGATCAGGTTTAAGGGTCAAAGCGAAAATGCTTTCTCTCAGCAAAAGCTCCCCTAGAAATATATATTTAATTTTATTACAAA
>CAZWFH010000083.1:0-6674 GCA_964632105.1 uncultured Atribacterota bacterium | reverse complement strand
CATTCTTTTTAGCCTGGGCAATTACTTCCGGGTCAAGGTCAAACCCCTCAGGATAAGCCAGGGTAAAGTCCATGCTATACCTGGGAAGAAGCAAGATATCTTCCTGCACAGAACTCCAGGAACGCACCATTGAAGAATAACCCCACATCATAGTTATTTTTTTACCTTTTACTTCACCTATATGTTCCTGAAGTCCCATCAAATCCGCCAGACCCTGACAGGGATGATATTTATCATGAGCCATAGAAACAATAGGGATGGATAAATATTTTGCATATTCTCTAAGCAGCTCTTCTCCTTGCCCATATTCTTCAATCGCATCTTCCAGCATTCTGATTCCTAATCCTACAGCATACCTGCTCATTACTTTTGCTGCATCCTCAACTGTTTCTCCCGCTTTTCCTTTCTCTTTTAATCTCATAGATTTGGGTTCAAGGAACTGGGCATGTCCACCTAATTCGGTGGCAGCTGCTTCAAATGACTGCCTGGTTCTGACTGAAGGATTGTAGAAAAACATCAGGAAAGTTTTATCTTTAAGAATTTCGGTATAAGGCTTTTCGTAGCGGTGTTTTTTCATATCTTTAGCAACTGCAAGTATTTCATCAAGCCCTTCCTTTTCCCAATCCTGAGTAGTAATTAAATGTTTCTTATATAATTCTGCCATTTTTTACCTCCTAAATTTTATTTCATTGCCAAAGCAAGGATTGCTTTTTCTGTATGAAGTCTATTTTCCGCTTCATCATACACTACTGACATAGGTCCATCAATAATTTCATCTGTCACTTCATTGTTCCTATCGGCTGGTAAGCAGTGCATAAATATTGCCTTTTTATTAGCTATATTAAAATGCTTTTTGGAAATTTTCCAATCTTCTTTAAATTGTTTTCTATATTCTGTATCTTCTTCGTTATTCATTAAGAAACTTCCCCAGCTCTTGGCATAAATAACGTCAGCTCCTTTTGAAGCTTCATAAACATCATGCACTACTTCAATCTTTGCCCCGCTCTTTTTTGCTGCTTTATGGGCAAAAGCCATATATTCAGGGTCCACATCATATTTTTCCGGATAAGCAAGAGTTAGATTCATCCCCAAGATAGATGCAGCAAGAGCCATGGTTTGGGGAACTCCGGGAGATTTTACTCTTCCTGAATAAGCCCAGCTCATTACAACCTTTTTTTCTTTCCAATTCGGACCAAGCTTTTCCATCATCGTCATAATATCTGCAATAATCTGGCAAGGATGCTCTTTATCGTCAAGTGCGTTAAAAATAGGAATTTCTGCACTCTCAGCCATAACATTTAGTATTTCCCTGGCTGATCCATACTTTCCTATTCCATACATTCGAATCATTATTCCATCAATATACCTGTCCAATACCCTGGCTGTATCTATCCAGGTTTCATGATGGGCAATCTGCATTACCTCAGGGGTATGGAATTGAGCATGCCCACCTAATTGGGTCATTGCTGCTTCAAATGAAGTTCTTGTTCGAGTGGAAGGATTAGCAAAAATCATTCCTAAAGTTTTATTCTTTAGATATTCATGCGGTTCTCCCAATGCTAATTTTCTCTTTAAATCCATGGCTACCTCAAGAATGGTTTCCAATTCTTCTTTGGAGTAATCCATTAAACTGATATAATCTTTACCTTTTAGTGATTTTGTTAACATTTCTTTCCTCCTATAAATTATATTTTTTTTAACAAAACTTAAATAATTTCTTAGTATTTTTGTTTCTTTTTTTTATTTTATTTACATTTAAACTAAATTGCAAATAAAGAATAATATAGTATCGAGTAAAGAAAAAGAAAGAAAAGATAGAAAAAATTAGTATTCTTCTTTATTATCTAACTACCCCACTAAAGTTTACACTAACTTAAAAGGGCTATTTAATTCTATTCTTTATTAGTTTTCCGTATCCTTTAGTTCCAATAATTCCTTTGTTCTCTTTGTATACTACTTCCCCGCGAACAATGGTCATATAAATCTGTCCTTTTAATTTTTTTCCTGCAAGCGGAGAATATTTACCTTTACTTTCTAATTTTGATGGTTCTACCACCCATTCTTTATCCAGGTCTACAACTGAAAAGTCTGCATCACTACCAACTTTAATCGCTCCTTTTTGAGGATAAAGCCCGTACCTTTTGGCAGCATTTTTGGACATTAATTTCTGAATCTTGGCTAAACTTAGCCTGCCTTTATGATATCCGTAATAAAGCATGCTCGGAACAACTAATTGTGTACCGGGGATACCCGCATAATTTTTCCATATGTCAGGAGATGATTTTTCCTCTGGATATTTCCCTGCGGCGTGGTCGGTGCAGATAAAATCGATTGAACCATCTTTCAACCCTCTCCAAAGTTCTTCCCTATCCTCCTCTTTTCTTAAAGGTGGAGCAATTTTTAATATTGAACCCATCTTTTTAAAATCTTCTGCTGTAAAAATTAAATACTGAGGACAGGTTTCTGTAGTTGCATCTACCCCATGAGTTTTCGCCCACCGAATAATATTTAACCCTTCTTTGGTAGAAAGGTGCACAATGTGAAGCTTATTTCCAACTTTTTCGGTAATTCCCATTACAGACCATATCGCTTCCGGCTCTGCTTCATACGTTCTCCCTTCAGACCAACTCTCAGGATCTTCTCTCCCCATCTCCTGCATAAGATGAGAATAATAATCCACCAGATAATAATCTTCAGCATGTATTACACACACCAGGTTTAATTCTTTCATTAATCTGAAAGCTTTATCCATATTGGGGACGGACATCCTGGGATAGAGTTCCATTCCGGAAATGGTGTAAAATTTTACCCCAACAATACCTCTATCTTTTAATTCTTTCAAACTTTTTTTATATTCCCCTGATTCAACCTGCTCGGGAGTTACCCCTCCCCAGAAAGCAAAATCTACATAAGTTTTTGGTCTTACTATATTTAATTTGTAATCAAAGTTTTTGCCATTAGTAACCGGAGGAATAGAAGTGCAGGGCATATCGATAATTGTGGTAATACCGCCAGCCGCTGCACTCCTGGTCCCGGTTTCAAAATCTTCTCTCTCGGTAAATCCGGGGTCATCAAAATGCACATGGGGGTCAATAAAGCCGGGAAATACTATATTCCCTTTTACATCAATTTCTTTCTCTGTAGGGAGTAATACCTCATCTCCTGGTACAATATCCTTTATCTTCCCTTTTTCAACATATATGGTTACCGTTTTTAATTGATCGTTTTCTACAATCCGGGCATTTTTTATCCTTTTCATATTGTCTCCTCTTTATTCACCCATTTAGTAGTACTTTTTCATTGACTTTTTGATAAATTAGATTTACCAGTAGTTATATTATAGAAATTATGCTATCTGTTATAAACCTGTGAGTTGTTAGATATTATTAAAGAATTATTCTTGTAATTAATAAACGATTTCCATAAATTCTTATTTTAATCTCCCTATATTTTAAAAAATCCCGCCGATAGTAAGTTTTAAAAATTAGTAGGGGTAATTGCGGAAATAATAATAAGATCTTTGTTTCCAATACTGGTTATTTTATGGGGAATACTCGCAATGTAGTAGATACTGTCGCCTTCTTCCAGGTTAAAAAATTCATCCCCAACTTGAATTTTCATCCTTCCTTCCATCACCACAGTACATTCTTCACCTTCGTGGGGGAGAGGTTTGCTGCAAGTACTTGCTCCTACCTCTATCCGGGTTCTAATCATCTCAATTTGGTGACTAACGTCAGGGGAAAGTAATTCATAGGTCAAATGAGATTTAGGGAATTGTAAAACTCTACGCTCATTTTTTCTTACTATTGCGCTTTGTTGTTTATCATCAATTAAGAAATAAAACATAGGTACATTTAAAGCCTTGGATATCTCTCTTAAAGCCATAATAGATGGGGAAGCCATCCCCCGCTCCACTTGGCTTAAATAACTGGGAGTTTTACCTATCTTTTTAGCAAAAGCAGTAAGGTTTATGCCTTTAGAAATACGAAGTTTACGAATTTTATTTCCCAATCTTTCATTCTCAACCATCATTTAAATTTCATCCTCTTTTCACCAAGGGAATATTGTTGATCCGAAAGACCAATAATTCTTGCTCTGATTCTGGTTAAATGTTTTTCAAGGCTATACTTTTATTAAAATATACTTAATTATTGTAATTATATTTAAACACATTTAAAATTATTTTACAAGAATATTTTCTAAAATATATAAAAAATATATAAAATAAACATTGAAATAAGGAGTGTAAAATTGGGATTGCTATGCCCCCTATAATCACAATAATATTATTTTTAATTCTGCGTTTCTTTCTTATAATCACTCGTAAAGGCTTAATGTCTCTATTTGTTGTTTTAAAGAGGCAGGATCGGTAAAAAGGATAGAGTTGATACCGATTTTTTGAGCAGAAATAATATTCTCTTCGGTATCATCTACAAAAACTGTATTTTCGGGTTTAACCCTTTCCTTTTTTAAAATATATCGATAAAAATCTGGATCAGGTTTAGATATACCCATTAAGTTAGAGGCATAAACCTCATCGAAGATATCGTAATTGCCTTGATTTAAAAGATAGTAATAATGAGAATCAATAGTGTTGGTGCCACAAACAACTCTTGAATTAGTTTTTAGCTGTTCAATTATATCCTTTGTCCCCTGGATTATTCCCGGGTTAAAAAACTTACCAAATAATTCTTCTTTTACTTTCTTACCATATCTTAAAGAAAATCTTACCCAAAATTCGTTACTGTTAATCTTTCCGTCAAGAAGTTCTCTAAAATTTTCACCGGAATAAATAAAAAAATTTTCTTCAGTAATTCCCAGATAATTGCTTATAATGGGAATATCATTAAAATCACAACACAGAACACCCCCCATATCAAAAATATAAAGTGTCTTCATAACTATTTTTATTATCCTTTCCTTGAAGAATACAGGGCGGCACCACCCAGGAAATATTTAGATAGTTTAAAAAATACTATCAATATGGGAATACTCGCTATAGCAGCAACGCCATCATTGCCCCCTCATCAGTATGTTTTTCAGCCATAAATTTGACAATATATAAAGGTATAGTTTTCATCTCTTCACTCTGCACTACAAGTAGAGGCCAAAGTAAATTATCCAAGCCTTCTTCATCTTGAGTTCCAAATCCTTCATCCATGACCAAAGTTCTTAATTTAATCTCTGCTCTTCTGGATAATAATTTAGGCAAGGCAATTCTCAAGACAAATTTTCTTGGACTATATTCCTAATATTGGACACATTCAAAATAAAAAAACTCGTTATATAATAAAATAGTAAACGAGAAGGGGAAGGAGTAAAGAGGTACTATATCTGTGAAACCTTTCTGATGTAGCAGAGATGATCCTATATTTTATTAAAGATGTGCATAATAGGAAGAGATTACATTCTTCTTTGGACTATCGGTCTCTGAAAGAATATGAGATAATATTTACTAAAAATAACTCTTACAATCTCATTCTGGCTAAGTTATGTAAGTGTTCAGTTTGAAGGGTGCACTTCAATTTATTTTGCCTAATGTTTTCATAGTATCCTTCAAAGATTTATATGCCTTTTTGTATTCTATAAAATACTGATCATATATCTTTTTCGCTTTTTTATCAGGATAAATGGTTCTGTCAAATCGTACCCAATCCTTAATCCTTTCGTAGGAATCTAAAACACCTGTTCCAACACCAGCCAGTAAGGCATCTCCATAAGGAGCCTCCAC
This sequence comes from uncultured Atribacterota bacterium, assembly GCA_964632105.1. Classification (GTDB taxonomy): domain Bacteria; phylum Atribacterota; class Phoenicimicrobiia; order Phoenicimicrobiales; family Phoenicimicrobiaceae; genus Sediminicultor. Next base: position 943 of record CAZWFH010000083.1, on the reverse strand, counting down.
ATCTTGTGCGAGGGTTTTTATCGGGTATCCGGTTACATCCGAAAACATCTTCATCCACAATGGAGATCTCGTTGCGCCTCCTACCATAATACATTCTTCTGCCAACTCTAACCCACTTTCTAATCCTGCTTCTATATTGTGGCGCAAAGAATAAGCCACACCTTCTAAAATTGCTCTGTAAACATGTTTCCTTGTATGGTATAAGGTCAAACCTATTATGGTTCCTTTCGCATCAGGATCCCATATAGGCGAACGTTCACCCATAAAATATGGTAACAGTAAAAGTCCCTCTGAACCGGGAGAAATATCTACTGCTTGTTCATCTAAGAGTTTATAAGCAGAGGTATTCGATTTTCTCTCGATTTCCCTCTCTTTATCGCCAAATTGATCCCTAAACCATCTAACGATACCACCTGCTGTTGCCGCTCCGCCAAAAGTATATATCATTTCATCATCGTAAGCCACATAGGGAAAACTCACTAATTTAGGAGACAGATGTTGTCCTTTATGAACGACCCCCCAACATATAGAGGTTCCTGCCATAGCAACATGGCTTTTTTCTTCTAAAACACCTGCACTTAAGGAAGCCACCGGTGCATCTATGCCTCCTGCTATAACCGGTGTTCCTTCCAGCAAGCCGCACAATTTAGAGGCTTCTTTGGTTATTTTACCTACAACATCTGCAGATTTTACAATTCTTTGCGGTAACATGGATATAGGAATGCCAAGAATTTTGCACATTTCTTTTGACCAAGTTCGTTTCTTTATATCAAAGACACCACCAATGTTACCAGCTGATGAAAAATCTGTAATATTTTCTCCGGTTAATTTGTATATGACATAATCTTTAGGGGTTATAAACCGGGATACCTTTTTCCAATTATCCGCTTCATTATTCTTAATCCACATCATCTTGGTAAATCCATAGTAAGAATCGACATAA
>CAZWFH010000082.1:0-6734 GCA_964632105.1 uncultured Atribacterota bacterium | reverse complement strand
TAGCGGACAAAAACCTATCATTACTCGGGCGAAAAAATCTATATCTAACTTTGGAATTAGAAAGGATATGCCAGTAGGTTGCAAAGTTACCTTACGGAGTGATAGAATGTATGAATTCTTAGATAAATTTATTAATATAGCTATCGCCAGAATTCGAGATTTTAGAGGTATTCCTTCAGATTCTTTTGATGGAAGAGGGAATTATACTGTAGGTGTAAAAGAACAGTTAATTTTTCCCGAGATAGATTTTGATCAGGTAACCAATACTTTAGGAATGAATATTACTATTGTAACAAGTGCCTTAAATGATGAAGAGGGGAAAGCCCTTTTAGAATTAATGGGCGTTCCTTTTAAAAAATAGTGTATATTTCGTATATAATTTGAGATACGAGATATGAATCATGAGTAAGTCATATTATGTACTAAAAAGGAGGAAATAGTGTGGCCAAAACAGCCCTAGTAGTAAAAGCTAAAAAAGAACCCAGATATAAAGTAAGGAAATATTTTCGTTGTAATATTTGCGGAAGGCCTCGAGGCTATATGCGAAAATTTGGTATATGCAGAATATGTTTTAGAACAATGGCCCATAAGGGAGAATTGCCAGGGGTCACTAAGTCAAGCTGGTAAAAGATATATTTAACGAAGTCTATTATAATGAGTTGGAGTTAAAAGAGAGGAGGATATTATATATGAGTGTTGTATCGGATCCTGTTGCTGATATGCTAACTAGAATTCGAAATGCCAACAAGGTGCGGCATGATTCTTTAATTGTACCATCATCAAAGTTAAAATTAGAAGTTACTCGTATATTAAAAGACGAAGGTTTTATTAGAGACTATAAATATAGAGAGGATAACAAACAAGGTCAATTGACCATCTATTTAAAATATATTAATAAAGAAAAGACCATTAATAATCTTAAAAGAATTAGTAAGCCTGGATTGAGAGTCTATGTAAAAAAAGATGAAATACCAGAAGTATTAGGTGGTCTTGGGATCGCTATAATTTCTACCTCTAAGGGTATAATGACTGGTAAAGAGGCTCTACAGCGTCATCTTGGTGGAGAAGTAATTTGTTATATTTGGTAAATATATAAATATATTTATTTTTTGATTATTAATAAAAAAAACAAAGATGTTTGTCTCGTAAATCGCGAATTACGCTTCGTATATAGTATATAGCATATAGTAAAGAAAATAAGAGAGAGAAAGAAGTAGGGGTTCGATTCATCGAAGCCGCTTAGAAAATTACCAAAATAATACGGGTTGAATAAATTTAACCCATACACTAAAACTATACGCTAAACGCTGTACGCTATACGCTAAAAGTAATACGCAATACGCAATACGAAAATGGGAGGTTTTATATGTCCAGGATAGGGAAGATGCCAATCACTATTCCTAAAGGAGTTAAAGTTGAATTAAATAATAATAAGATAAAGGTATCCGGAGAAAGAGGTACTTTAGAGATAAACATCCATCCAGATATCCAAGTAAAGATAGAAGAGGATAAAATTTATATTTCCAGACCTTCCGATGGTAGATTTCACAGATCTTTACATGGATTAAGTCGAGCTTTAATAAATAATATGGTAAAGGGAGTTTCTTCAGGTTTTGAAAAAATCTTGGAAATACAGGGAGTAGGTTACCGAGCTGTTCTTGAAGATGGGAAAATGGTCATTCAGATAGGTTATTCTCACCCCATAAGTATTGAACCACCCAAAGGAATAAAATTTGAAGTGGAAAAACAGAAGATAATTAAAGTAAAAGGCATTGATAAACAGCTGGTAGGGGAAACTACTGCTAAAATAAGATTATTAAGGAAACCAGAACCATATAAAGGGAAAGGAATAAGATATATTGACGAAGTAGTGAGAAGAAAAGTAGGTAAAACTGGCGCAAAATAATCAATTAAAATAACACATTAGATATTTTAATTATATAGGAATTTTCTTTTTTCGTAGGCCTCGTTTTGATACTTACTTAACAGGGTAAATCTATTGTGGATGAAATAGTTGTGTTCAAGACTCTAATTGCGAATCTTGCATTTTGTGTTTGAAACTAACGACTATTCACCATTTACTAACGATTATTTTATAAGAAAGGAGTGCTAATATTGACTGAAATAGACAAAAGATTGGCTAGAATCAAAAGACACAAAAGAGTACGTAAAAATATATCCGGTAGTAGCGAAAGGCCACGCCTATGTATTTTTAGGAGCCTAAAGCATATATATGCTCAAGTAATTGATGATAAGGAAGGAATAACTTTAGTTTCTCTATCTACACTCGACCCAGAAATAAAGAAAAAAGAAAAATACCAGGGGAATATGAAGGCCGCTAGAGTGCTTGGCAGCTTGTTAGCTAAAAAGTTAGAGGAAAAGGGCATAAAAAAAGTAGTGTTCGACCGAGGAGGTTACCTCTATCACGGTAGAGTAAAGGCCGTAGCAGAGGGTGCTAGAAAAGGAAAGATAGTTTTTTAGTCTAAAAAATTATTTGAAAAGATATTTTTTAATATAAATTTAAAGAGAAGAGAAATTTAACAAAAAATATTTAGAACCAAAAGTTATATTAAGAAAAAATGGGAGAGGAGGTGGATAAGTGCTAAAAATAGACCCTGAAGGTTTAGAATTAAACGAGACAGTTGTTTTTGTAAATAGGGTAAGTAAAGTTGTAAAAGGTGGAAGGAGATTTGGTTTTTCTGCTATGGTCGTAGTGGGGAATGGTGAAGGAATAGTAGGTATAGGCTATGGGAAAGCCAAAGACGTTTCTGAGGCAATTAAAAAAGGGGCGGCAAGAGCAAAGAAGGATTTGATAAAATTAAGAATAAAAAAAGGAACTATCCCTTATACAATTATAGGACGATATGGAGCTGCTAAGGTTTTTATGAAACCAGCCTCTCCTGGAACCGGAGTTATTGCTGGTGGTTCTGTTCGAGCGATATTAGAAGCAGCAGGATATCAAAATATTTTAACTAAGTCCTTAGGAAGTGATAATAATTTGAATATTGCCAAAGCTACTATGGATGCTCTTACAAGTTTAAAGGATGCAAAAAACGTAGCAAAATTAAGAGGAAAAAGTGTGTTGGAAATGTATGGCCAACGATTACAACCAAGGGAGGTAACAAGCAATGAAATTAAATAATTTATACCCGGCACCTAAATCAGTTAAAAAGCGCAAGAGAGTAGGCAGAGGTTGTGGTTCAGGGCATGGTAAGACTTCCTGTCGAGGCTCAAAGGGGCAAAATTCTCGTTCGGGTGGTGGAGTCAGACCGGGTTTCGAAGGCGGTCAGATGCCTCTCTATAGAAGAGTTCCCAAAAGAGGCTTTACCAGTGTATTCAAAAAAAATTATAGTATCGTAAATATTGGACGATTAAATATATTTAAAGATGGTGATATAGTTACCCAGAAAGAATTAATCAATAAGGGAATTATAAAAAAAATAGGGTATGGAGTAAAAATATTAGCTAAAGGTGGCTTAAATAAGAAATTAACTATCAAAGCAAATAAATTTAGCCAGAAAGCGATAAGTGAGATTGAATCAGTTGGTGGGAAGATAGAGGTGGTATAATTGTTAGAAACATTTCGTAATTTATTTAAAATTCCTGATTTAAAGAAAAGATTACTTTTTACTTTAGGAATGTTAGTTGTAGTTAGACTGGGGAGTCATTTACCTTTACCAGGTATAGATAAAGAAGCAATGGCTAATCTATTTGCTCAAGGTGGAATATTAGGTTTTTTTGATCTTTTTGCTGGAGGAGCATTAAGTCGTTTTTCTGTTTTTGCTTTAGGAATTATGCCCTATATTAATGCTTCTATTATTATGAGTCTTTTACAATCTGTAGTCCCTATTTTAGAACAATGGGCTAAAGAAGGGGAAGAAGGTAGGACGAAAATTACCAAAATAACTCGTTATTCAACAGTATTTTTGGCCATTGTCCAGGCTTTTGGAATAAGTGTTTGGCTGCAAAATATGGGTGTATTAATGATTTCAGGATTTGGTTTCAGATTTTTATTATTGATTACTCTTACCGCTGGGACTTGCTTTTTAATGTGGTTAGGTGAAGAAATTACTGATTTTGGTATCGGTAATGGAATTTCTATAATTATTTTTGCTGGAATTATTGCCAGAATTCCTTCTCAGCTCGTGCAAACCGCTAAACTTTTTCAAGTTGGAGAAATTGGTATTTTGCCACTAGCGTTTTTAATGGTAGTTTTTATAGCTATTATCGGAGGGGTTATTGCAATTCAGAAAGGCCAGAGAAGGATACCGGTTCAATATGCAAAAAGAGTAATAGGGCGCAGAATGTATGGTGGGCAAGGGACCCATATTCCTTTACGGGTGAATCAAGCTGGAGTTATTCCGATAATATTTGCCTCTGCAATATTACTTTTTCCAGCAACTATTGCGCAATTTTTTCAGAATATAGCTTTTATGAAAAGTATGTCTGATGCTCTTTCACCGGGACAGCCATTATATCTAATTTCGTATACTATATTAATTATACTGTTTACTTTCTTTTATACAGCAATTACCTTTAATCCTGCCAATATGGCGGACAATATGAAAAAATATGGAGGTTTTATCCCCGGAATAAGACCAGGGAAAAATACTACTGTATACATTGATCATATAATGACTCGTATTACATTAAGCGGTGCACTATTTTTGGCCTTAATTGCTATTCTACCCAATATTTTAATAAAAATTACTGGTATTACTACTTTCTATTTCGGAGGAACATCTTTGTTAATTATGGTAGGAGTGGCTTTAGAAACTGTTCAACAAATAGAATCACACATGTTAATGAGGCATTATGAAGGATTTATTAAGAAATAGTTTTTTATAAACTAATTTGATTAGTTAGTTAGTTACTTAGTTGGCTGATTAATTGGCTAATAAATATTAGTATTAAACTAGCTAACTATTTGACCATAAAACCAGTTAATTGATTAGTATATAGTGAATAGTATTAAAACGAAAAACGAAAAGCGAAAAACGCAAAACTAAATCCATATCTCGTATATAAGATAGAAGCCAGAAGACAGAATCCAGTATTCAGAATGAATTATTTTAGAATATAAGGTTATATTATCTTGTTAAGTTATTTTATATTCTTCTGACTCCTGACTACTGGCTCCTGAATTCTTTAATGATAATTATGGTTTTAGTTTTTAGTTTTAACATTTTAGTTGCATACTGAAAACTGTCAACTGGAACCCTGTATTTAATGCTAACGACTATTCACTAACGACTAATTAAAGCAGGATAGTTGACTTAAAAAGAAAGGGAAAGTTATGAGGTTAATCTTGTTGGGTCCTCCAGGTGGGGGGAAAGGAACGGTAGCAAAAAGGTTGCAGGTGGAATTTAATATTCCGGTAATTTCAACAGGAGTAATCTTAAGAGAAGCAGTAGATAAAAAGAATAAGCTGGGTATAGAAGTTGAGAATATTATGAGTAAAGGAGGCTTAGTTCCTGACCATATTATTCTGGAAATAATAAAAGAAAGAATAAAGCAGGAAGATTGTAAGAATGGTTATATTTTCGATGGCTTTCCCCGAAATATTAAACAGGCGAATTCATTAGAGAAATTAAATAAAGAGCTCAATGAATATGTTGATTATGTATTTTACTTTGAGATACCTTTCTCTGAAATAATACAAAGGTTATCTAACCGTAGAGTGTGTAAAAAGTGTAGCACTAATTATAATTTGTTATTTAATCCTCCAAAGAAAGATAATACCTGTGATCTTTGCAGCGGAGAGTTGTATCAACGAGAGGATGATAAAGAAGAGACTATAAAGAATAGATTGAAAGTATTTGCTGAACAGACTATACCTTTAAAAAAATATTATAAAGAAAAAAAATTGTTAAAAGTGATAGATGCTAATTTAAGTGAAAATGCTTTTTTAGCGATCAAGAAAGTTTTACGAGGAATGCATAAATAGATTGGTGGTAATTTTAAAGTCTCCCGAAGAAATTAATTACATAAGAAAGAGTTGTAAATTAGCAGCAAGCGCCTTAAATAAAATATTAGAAAATATAAAAGAGGGAATTACTACTTTAGAGTTGGATAGGATTGCTGAGGATTATATAATAAAACATGGAGCAAAACCTGCATTTAAAGGTTACGGAATAGAAAATAATAAATTCCAGCATTCTATATGTGTTTCTATAAATGAAGAAGTAGTTCACGGTATCCCTGGAAAGAGAAGATTGAGAGAAGGGGATATTGTGAGTATAGATATTGGAACAAATTTAGAAGGTTACTATGGGGATACTGCGATTACAGTTCCCGTAGGAAGAATACGGCCAAAAGAAAAAAAACTTTTAGAAGTAACTAAAAAATCTTTATATAAAGGCATAGAGAAAGCCGTTGTAGGTAACAGATTAGGTGATATTTCTTTTACCATACAGGAAACAGTAGAAAAATCACATTTTTCTGTAGTAAGAGAATATGTAGGCCACGGAGTGGGTTGTTATTTGCACGAAGAACCACAAATACCCAATTATGGTGTTTCTCATACTGGTTTAAGGTTGGAAGAGGGGATGGTGTTAGCACTTGAACCTATGGTAAATATGGACGGTTATAAAACAAGACTTTGTAATAATGGATGGACGGTTGTGACAGAAGACGGAAGCCGGTCAGCACATTTTGAACATTCTATAGCCATAACTGCAGATGGTAACGAAATATTAACTAATCTTTAAATAAGTAGCAGTTGATAAATAGTT
>CAZWFH010000081.1:0-6778 GCA_964632105.1 uncultured Atribacterota bacterium | reverse complement strand
GGAATACCACCTACATTGGCCGCTACTACAGGTTTCCCCTTCCATAATGCCTCGGTAATTACCAATCCAAATCCTTCTCTTAAGGATTTCTGAATAATTACATCTGAAGCTCTCTGAAAGGCATTAACCTCTAAATTCCCTACTCCGTTTAAATTGGATAGGAGGTGAATATCGTAATCTTCACCAGCATGTCGGGCAGTTTTTTCGTAATATTCCCAGCCCTCTGGATCATCATTGGCCATAGAAGCAATAAGGACCAATTGTACATCTTTTATCTCTTTTTTTACTATCCGGTACATATCGATAACCCCCAGAGGGTCTTTCCAGGGATCGAATCTGGAAACTTGAGTTATAATTGGTCTATTTGGATCTACTTTATATTTTGTTACAATATTTTCAATCTTTTCCTGATCTAAATCCATATTCTTAGGACTTAAGGGATCGATAGCTGGAGGGATTATGGCAATATTTTTTAATTTAAGGTCATCTTTCACATATTCTTTTAAAGTAAATATAGCAGCATCATGTTTTTCTATAAATGGTCTGATAAATTGCCATATTTTTTCCTGAGCACTTGTAGGGTCAATATGAAATCGCCAAATCCATTTTCCTTTCTTCTCTTGCCGATAATTCAATATTGCCACTGGCTGAGGGTCGTGAATTATCACAAAATCGTATTCACCTTCAAATAATTTTTCATTTAGTTGATTATTTTTTAAAAATATTTCTTTCATCTTTTTGGTAAATGGGGCATCCATACCCTGCAAGCCATTATGTATACTCTTGGTTACATTAAAAAAATCATCTGAACCTTTTATTACCTGCCATTCAGCCTCTATCCCTACATCTTTCATTAAAGGAATTAAGGCAGATAAAATCTCTGCTACTCCCCCTCCAAATGAGGTAGCATTTATATGTACTACTTTTTTCCCTTTTAGAGGTAAAGCCAGCTTCTTAACGTTTTCGATTTCCTCCTTTCCTATAATATCGATATAATCGTTAAGTGATTTCACCTCTGTTTTGACAATTTCTAACATATTTCCCCTCCTTTGTTTTGAAATTGATTATATTTCATATCATTTGATATATTGCGTGTAAGAAACCAATCGGACATTTAGTACAATCCGGATTCTTGCTGGTACATACAGTCTTACCGAGCATCACAATCTGAGCGTGAAATTCGTTAAATAATTTTACATCTCTGTCTAAATTTTTAATGAAAAATTCCTGTATTTGATGATAGGAAGCATCTTCCGAAATTAATTTATGACGGGAAAATATTCTTTTTGTATAAGCATCAATCACAAAAAATGGTTTTTTCCCGGCATACAATAATATACTATCTGCTGTTTCAGGCCCAATTCCATTTACGTTCAATAATTTTTTTCTTAACTCTCTACCATCACCCAAAAACATTTTTTCAATAGAACCTTCAAATTCTTCTATAAAAAAAGTTACAAAATTTTTTAATCTCTTTGCTTTAATATTATAATAACCTGAAGGTTTTATCAATTGCGCTAATTCTTCTTGATTTATATTATAAAGCTTTAAAGGTTTTAATAAATTTTCTTTTTTTAAATTTTTAATTGCTTTTTCTACATTTTTCCAAGAAGTATTTTGAGTAAGAATTGCACCCAGCATTACCTCAAAGGGGGTAGCCCCTGGCCACCAGTTCAATGGTCCAAAATAGTTATATAAACTATTAAAAATCTTTAATAGAATATCTCTTTTTTGCATCTTTGCCTAATTATTCTTAAATATTTTTTCTATTTGCAAATTAATTGGCCAATGAACCAATTCTCCAATTTACCAATTAAATTTAATTACCCAGTTTGCTGGATTACCAATTGACCAATTAAGACAGTATCGAGTATATAGTATTGAGTACCGAGTCTTTTATGGGCGTATGTAATACGCCCCTACCCTTTTCTCTATATTATTTTTACCATTTACTATATACTTGATATTATCTTATTCTGGATTCTGACTACTGGCTTCTGAATTCTATCTCTTCTTTTCTTCACTATATACCCGATACTCGATACTATAAACTGTTTTTATACTGTTTTTAGAATTCTCCCTTATGAGCATTTTCTAAAAATCTACAAATTAATTTGATAGAATTTTCAATGTCCTCTTTATGGCACATCTCCACAACTGAATGAATATATCTGGTAGGAATAGAAAGAGTGCAGGCAGGTACTCCGGATTTACTCCTTTGTATAGCCCCGGCATCAGTACCCCCTCCCAGTAATATATCGGTCTGGTATTTAATTTTATTTTCTTCTGCTATTTTTCTTAAAAAATCAACTAATTTTTTATTAGAAATAGTGTGAGAATCCATTAAAGATATGGCTGTCCCTCCTCCTAAACTAGTAGCTACTTCCTCTTCCTTGGTTCCCGGGATATCTGAGGCAATAGTAACATCAAGGGCAATGCCAACATCAGGCTCAACGGAAAAAGAAGACACAATTGCCCCTCTACACCCTACTTCTTCTTGAACGGTTGCCACAGTATATATATCGACATAACAATCTTTGATTCTTTTTAATGCCTCAATCATAACATATACTCCAGTTCTGTCATCAAGTGCTTTAGCGGTTATAATTTTATTATTCAATTCCATAAAATTCCTATCTAAAGTAACGAAATCTCCCGGTCTTACTATCTTAGAAACTTCATCTTTTTTCATGCCTACATCAATAAAAAGATCTTTAATTTTGGGTAACTTTTTTCTCTCTTCCTCGCTTAAAATATGAATTGGCTTAGTGCCAATTACTCCCCCGATATCCTTTGTTCCATGAACCACTACTCTTTGGGCTATTAGGGTTTTAGGGTCAAATCCTCCAACCGGAGCAAACCTTATAAAACCTTCTTTGTCAATAAAACTGACCATAAAGCCAATCTCATCCATATGTGCAGCAATCATCACTTTTTTAGGAGCAGGCTTACCTGATAATTTTTTAGCTTTTTTTATACCAATAATATTTCCTAATTTATCTATTTTCACCTCATCAGTTACTTTTTCTAATTCTTCCTTAATAACTTTCTGTATCCTCTCCTCATAACCTGCAATTCCCGGTGTCTCACATAATTTTTTCAGTAATTTCAATTTTTTTCTCCTTTTTTTATTTTTTAAATTAGAAGTTGACTGCACAGATTTTAATTAGATTACTCTGATTAATATATAGAAATCTCTTTTCTTTATTTTATAACCTACATTTTATATTAATCTGAACTATAAGATATGTATTTTTAATTATTTTGTATCAAATGTCTCTTTGAATATTTTCTTTCCTTTTTTGTTTTGGAAAATATAGACCAAAATAAGAAAAGTAATTATACCCAAGCTATTGGCTAGAATATCTCCCAGAGAAAATTCTCTTTCCGGAATAAAATATTGGTAAATCTCGTTAAATATCCCATAAAAAACAGAAAAAATCAAGGCCAAGAAATATTGCACGAATTTTAATAACAGTATCTTATCACATAAAGTTAACAGGCAGAGCAAAGTATGAATACCGTAAATAACAAAATGCATCACTTTATCTTGCCCGTAAAAATATTGTTCTACTCCAACTTCCGGTCGGGAAGAGAAAATAAAAATCACCATGGAATAAACAATCAACAGTATCCAAAAAAATATTTTTCTTCCCAAAATATCACCCAACTCCAAAAAAATTTATTCTTCAAATAAAATTTCTTCGGCAGCTCCTATCCCTGAACCCAGTTCAAAATCGTAATTAAATTCAGATAAGGTTTTTTCGATAATACTCATTGTTGCAACCACTTCATTTTCGGTTATGTTGCCCATATGCCCTATACGGAATAGCTTGCCCGCTAATACACCTTTGCCAGCAGAGACCAGGATACCATTCTCATATAACTTTTCCCTGAAAGCCAAATCTTCAATTCCCGAAGGATATAACACAGTTGATACAGTATTAGCCCTTATTTCTTTCGGAGGAAGTATTTTAAATCCTATTTTTCCTAATCCTGCTTGGAAGGCCAGGGCAAATCTTCTATGTCTTCTAAATCTTTCTTCCAAACCCTCTTCCAATATAATTTTAAGACCTTGATGAAGGGCATTGACCATATTTATGGCATGAGTAGAAAAATATCCACTACCCGGTTCGCGCATAATAGGCAGCCATCGATTAATGTCCATATAATAAGAAGAAATATTTCCTAATGCATTTCTTCTCTCTAAAGCCTTTTTACTAAATACTAAATTAGCTAATCCCGGAGGAACACCAATCGCTTTTTGGTTTCCTGCAAAAATAATATCAACACCCCAATCGTCCATACGTTCTTCAATTCCTCCGGTAGCACAAACTGCGTCTACAATAAATAAGGTTTCAGGGAATTTTTTTATAACCTCTGCTACCTCTTCCAAAGGAGCGCAAACTCCGGTAGAAGTATCTACATGAGTCACAGTTATAGCATCAAACTTATTTTCTTTTAATTTTAGGGCTATTTTTTCAACTTCCACAATCTTGCCCCACTCGGAAGCTAAAACTTCAACCTCTATACCGTAACCCCGAGCTATTTCTGCAAATCTATTCCCGAAGAAACCGTGAGAAACTACTAATAAACGATCACCTTTCTTTAAAGAATTAACCAGGGCTGTCTCCATTCCTAAAGTTCCTGTGCCTGGAATGGTAAAAGGCTGACCTTTTTCAGTCATAACAACAGCCTTTAAATTCTTTAAAGTTTCTTTTAAGGTTTTCACCAATTCAGGGTCTAAATGCGAAACTGTCTCTTTGCTCAATGCATCCAGAATAGACTGGTCAACAGGTGTGGGTCCGGGAATCATCATTAATTTCTTTTTCATAAATAATCTTTCCTTTCTTTATTAAATATTTTTAATGAATATTATTCCCTCTCTAAAAATGGGAACAATATGAAAAAAATCCAATTGAGAACAGAATTTTAAATCTTCAGCCAAGCCGATACTCTCTAAATATCGACCATGTTGAGATTTTCGTAATATTTCCAAGATATTATTACTAAATTTTTCATAGAGCAGTCGAGCTGTTAAATTAGCATCTGATTCCTGACAGGTATCAGAAAAAGCATTTTTAAAAGAATAAATCAACATTCCGGCACAAGCAGCATCTTCTAAAGAAAATTTACCCTCCTTTCCTGCACAGATTATTGAAATATCTCCCTGGTAATTAGTGCAATAATTACAAACCGCTTGTAAATTTAAAAAACTTCCAATAATTATCCTGTGAGCACCTTTAACCATTTCTAATGTTTTTACTCCGTTAGTAGTTGAAAAGATAATTGTTTTATTTTTGACTGCTTCTCTCTTATATTCTCTCGGTGAATTACCTAAATCAAAACCCTCTATCTTTATTCCCTCTCTTTCTCCTCCCAATAATACCCTTTCTTTTTCAAATTGCTGCGCTTTTTTCTTAGCCTGGTCCGGAGAAAAAACGGGAACGAAACCACGACATCCATTAGCTAAAGCAGTTACTATAGTGCTGGAGGCCCTTAAAACATCAATTATTACTACTAACTTGCCAGCTAATTCAACATTTTTTATCTCTTCCGGAATAAATAAAGCCTCTAATTTATTCATTTATTCTTTAATCTTCTCTCTAATTAAGCTCCGAATTTCCGTAATTTCAAGGCATTAGCCAACATTAAAGGAATGACATCTACTGCCGAAAATCTTCCCAGTCCTCCCTTAACACATTCTTTTTCATTAAATTGTTCCACTTCATCTCCCCTGATATATTTAGAAAACAACATAAAAGGATTCGGGTGCCAGCTATGTCCCTTTAGTATTGCCGGAGTAGAGTGGTCACCGGTAACTACTAATACATCCGGCTTTAAGCTTAACAATTCAGGTATATATTTATCTACCTCTTCAATTATTTCGACCTTCTTTTTAAAGTTTCCATCTTCTCCATAACTATCGGTCTTCTTTATATGAAGATAAAAGAAATCATATTTCTGATAATTTTCCTTTAATGTCTTAAATTCTTTCTCTATTGTTTCCCCGGCTTCCAATATTTCCATTCCCACTAACTTTGCCAACCCCTTATACATAGGATAAGTAGCTATGGCAGCGGGAGATAATTTAAATAATTCACCCATGGTAGGCAAAGCGGGATGTTTAGCAAATCCCCTCAACAAAACAGCATTTGCCGGAGATTGTTCCCTTAATACTTCGATAGCTTTGTCTATAAACTCATTTATTATTTCTGCGGCTTCGCCTGCTTCCGGCCTTAAAGGTTCGGTATACTTTAACTTTTCCCCCACTACTTGAGGATCAGCATCAGAAAGACCTTCTTCCAAACCTTTTCCTCTAAATACTACCACAAAACGGTGTTCCATGCCCGGTCTAATTATTACTTTAGCTCCCCTTATCTGGCTAATCTTATCCTGCATTATCCAACAAATTTTCTCATTTAATTCTGTAGCTATTCTTCCTGCCCGCCGATCGGTAATAATTCCTGATTCATCCATAGTGGCAAAATTTCCCCGACAGGCCAAATCATCGGAAGTAAGTTCCATTCCTATGCCCAGGGCTTCTAAAACCCCTCTTCCAATCTGATACTTAATCGGATCATATCCAAACAGAGAAAGATGAGCAGGACCGCTCCCCGGGGTAATGCCGCAAGATATTGGATCGGTTAACCCACAGGCAGATTTGGAAGATAATTTATTTAGATTAGGAATAAAAGCTTTTTCCAATACTGTTTTATTATTCTCTGAAGGTAAATCACCAATCCCATCAGCAACTAAAAGAACAATCTTTGATTCG
>CAZWFH010000080.1:0-6910 GCA_964632105.1 uncultured Atribacterota bacterium | reverse complement strand
TCAAAACGCAGGCATAAAATATAAAGAAGACCAAAAAAAGGACTTAGCTCTAAAAGTAATTGCTGATCATATAAGGGCTCTCGTTTTTATGATTTCTGATGAAATAGTCCCTTCTAATGAAGGCAGGGGTTATGTTCTTCGAATGCTATTGAGAAGAGCTTTTCGCTATGGGAAGGTTATTAACTATAACCAACCATTTTTATACGAAGTTGCTCCGATTGTAATTAATTTAATGAAAGAAGTTTATCCGGAAACCTATAAAGAGGAAAATCGTATCTGTCAGGTAATCCTTGCAGAAGAAAAAAGGTTCCAGGAAACTTTAAATATTGGGATACAAATATTAGATAATTTAAAGGAAGAATTAAAACAAAAGGATAAAGATAAACTCAGCGGAAGAGATGCATTTAAACTTTACGATACATATGGATTCCCCTTAGAGTTAACCAGAGATATCCTGGAAGAAGATGGCTTTGGGATTGAAGAGGATGATTTTAAAAATGAAATGAAAATTCAGAGGGAAAGATCCAGAGAATCTTGGGTTAAAACCAAAGTAAGCGTCGAAGATGATAAAATTACACAGAAATTATACCAGGATATTTTAAAAGATCGGGGAGGGACAAAATTCATAGGATATGATTTTGTTGAAGCTAAATGCAAAGTAATTGCTATTGCAAAAGATGATAAATTAGTAGATAAGGCAACAGAGGGAGATAAATGCAAAATATTTTTAGAAAAGACACCATTTTATGCTGAAAAAGGTGGACAGATTGGAGATAAGGGAGTCATAACCTCCCTATCTAAAAATAATTTGCTAATAGAAATATCGGATACCCAAACTTCTACCGAAGGTCTAATTGCCCATTTTGCCGAAGTAAGTAAAGGAAAAATAAAAGTTGGTGATGAAGTATTAGCCAGGATAGATTTATCAGTAAGAAAGGCTATTGCTCGAAATCATACTGCTACTCATCTACTGCACCGAGTACTTCGAGATGTATTGGGGGACCATGTGAAACAATCCGGCTCTGCAGTAAACAACCATCATCTTCGTTTCGATTTTAATCATTTCGTTCCCTTAACTATAGAAGAATTAGAAAAAATTGAAAATTTAGTAAATGAAAAAATATTAGATGAGTTGAAAGTGGAAACAAAGATTACCACTTTTGATAAAGCTAAAGAAATGGGAGCAGTTGCTCTCTTTGGCGAAAAATATGGTGAACAGGTAAGAGTAGTAAAAATCGGAGAATTTAGCTTAGAATTATGCGGAGGAACTCACCTAAATTCTACTTCTAACATCGGTTTATTCAAAATATTGAATGAACAGGGAGTAGGGAGTGGTTTAAGAAGGATTGAGGCAGTAACCGGAGAAAGAGCTTTAAAATATATTAAAGAAAAAGAAAATATTATTAATGAGGTTTCAGAAAAATTACAAACTATACCTTCTGATATACCAGTAAAGATTAATCAAATTATAGATGATGTTAATAAAATGAAGAGAGAAATTAAAATTCTTCGCCATAAATTAGCCCATTATGAAGTTGACCTATTGATTTCCAAAAAGAGAGAGATCAAAGGAGAAAATGTTATATCAGTTAAGGTTGAAGCAGCAGATAATAACGACTTGAGAAATTGGGGAGATTTAATTAAAGACAGGATTAAATCTGGCATTGTGATATTGGGAACAGAAGTAGATGATAATAAAGTTGCATTATTAGCTATGGTTACTGATGATTTAGTACAAAAAGGTTATAGTGCTGGAAATATTATAAAAGCTATTGCTCCTATTGTCGGTGGAAATGGTGGAGGCAAAAAAACGATGGCTCAGGCTGGAGGGCAAAAAGCAGATAAACTAAACCAGGCCCTAGAAAAAGTATACGAGATTATTTAATCAGTATCGAGTATCAAGTATATAGTATCGAGTAAAGAGAAAAAAAGAGAAGAATGACTGAAAAAATAAAATATATTTGCCGAATGACAGTAAAATTAATAAATAAGTTATAATCCAAATTTTATATAAAGTATTCTTTGTCTTAAGTATTTACTCGATACTGGTTTTATTCGATAGTGTTTTTAACCTGAAGATTAGTCTGAATTGTATTTTTGTTTTTACTCGATAGTATCTTGAGTTTTTCTTTTCTTTTCCTTTCTTGACTCGATACTCGATACTCGATACTATATACTGTTTTAATGGGAGAATTAATATATTTGAGAATTTTAGGAATAGATTTAGGCGAAAAAAGAATTGGGATTTCTATAAGTGATGAATTGGGGATAACCGCCCAGGGTTTGCCCACGATTAAATCGATTAACGAAATAGAAGATTTAAAAAATATAAAAGAAATTATCGACAAATACGGGGTAGAAAAAATAGTTTTAGGTTTACCTAAAAATATGAACGGGTCTTTAGGTGAGCAAGCAAAAAAGGCTATATCATTTGCAGAAAAGCTTAAATCATCTTTTCAACTACCCGTAGAGTTGGAAGATGAAAGATTAAGCACAAGCAAAGCTGAAAAATTTTTAATTGAAACTGACCGAAGTAGAAAAAAAAGAAAAAAAGTTGTTGATAAAATGTCAGCAATAATAATTCTCCAATCTTTTTTGGATAGGAGGATGATGAATAAAGAGATAAAAAAATGAGCTTTATTAATAAATTATTTTTCATATTTTCTCTGATTTTTTTGATTGCTATCCTATTTTTTACTGCTATATACTTCCCCTTAGAAGAAAATTCTACAACCCGAAAAGTAGTTAATATTCCCTCCGGTACTAACGCTAAAGAGATCGTGGATCTATTAGGAAAAAATGAAATAATTAGAAAAAATAATTATACATTTAGAATTTTAATCAAATTAATGAAGTTAGAAGACCAATTAAAGTATGGCGAATATGATCTCAGCCCCTCAATGAATATGCTCCAAATATTGGATAAATTAGTAAAGGGAGAAGTAATAGTGTATAAAATAACTATTCCAGAAGGTTATACTTGTATTAAAATTGCAGAACTATTGGAGAAAAATGAGATCGCTGAAAAGGGAGATTTTTTAAAATTAATAGAAGATGAGGAAAAAACTCTGAAAGGTTATCTATTTCCTGACACTTATGAAGTTCCCAAAAAATATGGAGCAAAAAATATGGTCAAAGTTATGTTATCAAATTTTAATCAAATAGCCATAGAAAATAAATTTACAGGAAGAGCTGAAGAAATTGGATTTTCTCTGGATGAAATCATTATTCTGGCTTCAATTATTGAGAAGGAAGCTAAATTTAGTGAGGAAAAAAATAAAGTATCATCTGTTTTCCATAATCGATTAAAAATGGGCATGAAATTACAATCATGTGCTACTATTCAGTATATTTTAGGAGAACCGAAAGAAAGATTAGATGAAAAAGATTTAAAGATAGATTCTCCATACAATACTTATCTTTACAAGGGTCTTCCTCCCGGTCCAATCTGCAATCCCGGCCTCGATTCAATCATAGCCGCCCTTGAACCAGCAGAAGAGGATTATTTATATTTTGTGTTAGGGGATAATGGCAGGCATATATTTTCCAAAACCTATCAAGAACATCTAATGAATAAAAAATAAAAAAGTTTCCAAAAAGTGCCTGGCACCTTTGGGAAACTTTTTTAAGGAGTGAGATGATGAAACCATTATTAATAGGCATTGCCGGTGGAACCGGTTCGGGTAAAACTACAGCTGCTCGCAGAATCTATGAAAGTTTAAAAGGGGTAAATGTAGTGGTACTTCAACAAGATGCATATTACATAGATTTAAGCCATCTTCCTTTAGAAGAAAGAAAGAAAATAAACTTTGATCATCCTTCAGCTTTTGATAGTGAACTGCTGATAAAACATTTAAAGAAATTAATCAGGGGGCAAGAAATTGAAAAACCTATATATTCATTTACTGATTATACCCGGAAAAAAGAGATAGAAAAAGTACTTCCCCGAGATATTATAATATTAGAAGGCATTTTAGTATTAGAAGAAGAAAAAATAAGGAACTTATTAGATATAAAAATTTATGTAGATGCCGATGAAGATGAAAGATTCATCCGAAGGTTAGTGAGAGATACAAAAGAGAGGGGGCGGTCAATGGACTCAGTAATCGAACAATACTTGAATGTTGTAAAGCCGATGTTCCTGCAATTTGTAGAACCCTCTAAAAGATATGCTGATATAGTTATCCCCCAGGGTGGACTAAATGATGTCGCAATTGATATAATAGTAAGTAAAATAAAATCCCGAACCTAAAAACAGTATTGAGTATCGAGTATCGAGTATATAGTAGAACAGGCGTCTCGTCTGTCTATTAATACTAATAAAATAAATACCAACGGCCAACAACTAAATACAGGGAAAAGAAGAGAAAGATTAACTTATATCTCCTCCCCTTTGAGGATAGAGGATTAACTCGCAGTAACTCCTCCCCCTTGAGGGGGGAGGATTAAGGTGGGGGTGAAAAAAGTAGAAACGAACTTGAAAAAAAGAAATAAAATTGCTATTGCTAAAAAACTTAGAATAAACTCTACTGATACAGAAAAATATTTATGGAAATATTTAAGAGGAAAACAGCTAACGGGATTTAAATTTCGTCGTCAACACACCATTGGAAAATATATAGTAGACTTTGTCAATTTAGAAAGAAGAATTATAATAGAATTGGATGGCGGACAACATTTAGAAAATAAAAAAGATAAATTAAGAGATAAATGGTTGAAAGAACGTGGATATGATGTTTTGAGATTTTGGGATAATAAAGTTTTAACAAATATTGAAGGGGTTCTGGAAGTTATAAGAGAAAAGCTTTTATCCCCCTCACCCTAACCCTCTCCCTCCGAGGGGAGAGGGAAGTGGAGAGGTAGATTAAGATGAGGACGAACAGGAGAAAGAATTGTTTGAAATATTAAAACCAAAAGTATATGTAGATTCTATATGTAATATAGACTTAAAGAAATTAAAAAAAGCAAAAAAGATAAAAGGCATCATTGTTGACCTGGATAACACTTTAGTAGCCTGGGGGCAGAAAGAAGTTAGTCAAAAAAATATTGGTTGGGTTAATGAAGCAAAAAAATTAGGATTAAAAATATGTATAGTTTCCAATACAAATTCTAAAAGAGTTGCTGAATTAGCAAAAATATTTGATGTCCCTTACTACTCAAAATATTTTAAACCTTTTAGTGTAGCCTTTAATAATGGCCTTAAAATTTTAGATACAAAAAAATCTGAAACAGTGGTAATAGGAGATCAGATATTTACCGATATATGGGGAGGAAACAGATTAAAGCTCTTAACTATTTTAGTCGTTCCTATAGTTAAAAAGGATTCTATAGGAACATTCCTTCATCGTAATTTGGAAAAAATTATTATTTCTTTCTGGATGAGAAGAGGTATAATAAAAAAAGAAGTTGGCAATTGGCCTTAGTATAACAGTATCGAGTATATAGTGTCGAGTATATAGTAAAGAGAGAAGAGCAAAGAGAAAAAAAACTGGAAAAATAAAATATATTTATCGAATGACAGTAAAATTAATAAATAAATTATAAAACATTCTACCATTGTATGAATGTATTGATGTTTTATTAATTATTTGCATATTACTGTTTTACCACTTGGACAGTTTCTTTCTTAACTATATACTCAATACTCGATACTCAATACTTGTTTTTCACTATATACTCGATACTCGATACTATATACTGTTCTTACTATCTTGAGTATTTCTTTTCTTTTTCTTTCTTGACTCGATACTCGATACTATATACTCGATACTGTTTTAATTGGAGAATTGATGCCTATGTTCTTGTTTTATAGATTGCTATTAGCTCACATAATCGCAGATTTCCCCATGCAAACCAATCAAATATTCAAAGTAAAGATGAATACTGAATGGGGAGTACTACTTCATACCCTAATTGTATTGATATTTTCTATTCTCTTTGCCTTCCCTTATTTAGAAGCCCCGAAAGTTATAATAATACTTTGGGTTATATTTCTGTCTCACACAATGATTGATAAAATAAAATTAGAATATTCAAAAAAAAATGCTAATCAGGACATAAAAATATTTTTACTCGATCAATTTTTACATATATCAATAATTGCAGCATTAAGTTTTTATTTCGAAAAAATTTATTTATTAATTTCTCCATTTAATAATGCCTTTTTGAATTACTTGATACAACTTTACAATAATGATATATTTATTATAAGCTTAATAGGATATATTGCTACGATATTTTTTATACCTGTATTGCTTATATTTATAAAAGAAGAATACATTTCATATGAACCACAAAAATTAAATAAACAAAAAATAATAAATATAAAAATACCAGCAAACAAAACATTAGATAAATTTTATCGCTTATTTTTGACTCTCTCAGCGCAGTACTTAGATGACAAATATATCATAGTAATTTTTATATGTTTTGTAATCATAAGCCTTATTCCCTATCAAATTAGTGCAGAAAGAACAGAAAAGGTATATAATTTAAAAAGAATTATTAATACATCATTGGCTATATTCATAGGGATAGTATTAAAAATGATTTAGATTCCAAGCAACTGAAGCAACGGAGGAGACGAAGGGGAAATGAAAAGAACAATAGATAAAAGTATTACCGGAAAGTTCTTATCAGATATATTATATGAAAAGGGTTTAATTACCGAAGAACAGTTAGATAGAATTTTAAAGATTCAGAAAGATACCGGTAATGAACTTCAAAAGATTATCATTGACCTTGATATCCTTAAGAAAGATGAGATGATGCTTGCTTTAGCCGATGAAATTGGAGTAAAATACGTAAATTTAGATGATATAAATATTGACCCCACCATAGTAGTTCTAATCCCAGAAGAGATGGCAAGAAGACATCAACTTATTGCCATAGACAAAGATGAAAAAAAATT
>CAZWFH010000079.1:0-6930 GCA_964632105.1 uncultured Atribacterota bacterium | reverse complement strand
ATGCCCAAGCGAGTATGCGTAAATTCACCGCAGGTGAGAATCGAGATGTAATATAAGGGGGGGTGAGAAAGGGGTTCGATTCATCGAATCCGTGTCTTACCGTACGACTGGAAGTAATATATATTGACAAACGTTTTACTTTTTATTATAATGTAGACGAAAATGATATAAGTAAAAGAAGGTATAAAAATGAAGACTACAATAAAAATCAGTAGTAAATATCAAATTGTTATTCCTCGAGAAGCCCGTAAAAATTTAAATCTTAAGGCTGGAGACAAGTTAATTGTAAAATCTAACAACGAAAAAATAATTATCTACCCCCAACCAAAAAGTTACACCAAATATTCCTTGGGCTTAGGGAAAGAGACTTGGCAAGGCATAGATGCAACTGAATATGTCCGAAAGGAAAGGGAAACATGGAAGAGTTAAAGTTAAAGGGAAAGATCATAGGGCTGGATACTATGGTATTTATTTATCATTTTGAAGAGAATCAGCTATACTCTCCCCTGACTTTTTCTATTTTTGAAAGTTTGGAAAAAGGAAATTTTAATGGTATTACCTCTATACTAACTTTATTAGAAATTTTGGTTAAACCCAAAAAAGAGAATAATTTACTTCTTACCGAGAGATATAAACTATTGTTTGAAACCTTTCCTAATTTACAGGTGAAAACGCTTGATGAAAATATCGCCGATATTGCTTCTAGTTTAAGAGCTAATTATAATATTAACACTCCCGATGCCATTCAGATAGCTACTTCTTTAGAGGCAAAAGCTGATATATTTATCACTAATGATACAACTTTGAAAAAAATATCAGAAATAAAAGTTTTATTATTAAGTGAAATGTTAAAATAGACCACTTTTGTATTTTCCCCCGACTGGCAGACTGAAATTTAAATCTCGCAACTCGCAACCTTTTCTTCCATCTCGCATTTTGTTTTTTTCTTCACTATATACCCGATACTCGATACTATATACTGTTTCTTACATCTTGCATTTTGTTTTTTTCTTCACTATATACCCGATACTCGATACTATATACTGTTTTTCCCTTGACATCTCCTCCCCAAATATAATATAATCTACTTAAGTTCACATCCTGAACATAATTTTCTGTCATTGCGAGGGAGTGAAACGACTGAAGCAATCTCAACTTGCATCTTGCAACTGGACGACTGAAAGGAGTCCCCATGCCCAAACCCGAACTTGACACCCTATTAGAAATAAAGAAAAATCCATCAACAACCCAAAGGTTGCTATCCCGCAAATTAAACATCTCCTTAGGCCTTACCAACGCCATTATAAAAAACCTAATTCACCGCGGCCTAATCAAAGCGAAAAAAGATACTGGAAGAAAGCTCTTATACATTATTACCCCTGAAGGTATGGTGAATGTCAGCCGTTTGATGTATAACCGTTTCCAGGAAACCCTCCATTATTATCATTACACCAGGGATCTACTTACTGCTTACTTAATGAAACTCTACCAACAAGGAGAAAAAACGATAAATATTTATGGTACAGGTCAGCTGGCTGAAATCACTTACTATGCCGGAATAGGCACTCCCATAAAACTAAATACTATTATCAGCGATGATCCATCTAAAGAAGAATTCTTAGGTCACCAGACCATTTCTATTACAAATTTTCTAACTCAATACTCTAACCATAATAATCTCTCTAGTAAAAAAATAATCATTCTTTCTACCAATAACCCAGAAAAATTAACCAAAGAAATAAATAAATATAAAAATATCCAAAAAAATATTAAAATAATTAATATAGAATCTGTCCTAAAGAATCTATAGCAGGACAGAAATCTCGACTGTCTCTGTCATTCCCATGAAAATGGGAATCTATCTTTTTCTGCTTGCCCTGTTAAATCCAATTTTATATTTATACAGGGTCATTGCGAGGGAGTAAAACGACCGAAGCAATCTCAACTTGCAATCTATTATAATATAAAAAATAATATATAAGGATAAAATACTAATGGACTTAAAAAAGATAATTTCTCAAGGCGAATCAGAAACTGTTGAATTTAAAAAATCACTAAGTGAATCGAAAGAAATAATCAAAACCGTTTCTGCTTTTGCCAATACCCCCCTTCTTTAGCTAACCTTTTATTTCTGATAAAATATATTGAAAGGTGGGGGACCGGAACGAATGACATTATAAAATGGTGCAGAGAAGAGGGCTTACCCGAACCTATATTTAAAGAAGTTACCGGTGGTTTTGCGGTAGTTTTAAGGAAATTTCAGGTACCTGAAAATCTTGAGTCATTAGAATTAAATGAACGGCAAAAGAAAGCGATAGAATATATAAGCCAGAAGAACAGAATTACAAACAATGAATATAGAAAACTTTTCCCTGGGATTACTGACAGGATTGTCTTAAACAAAAAACACCTTAAAACTCGCAACCTGAATAATTTGACATCACAACTCT
Organism: uncultured Atribacterota bacterium; assembly: GCA_964632105.1. Classification (GTDB taxonomy): domain Bacteria; phylum Atribacterota; class Phoenicimicrobiia; order Phoenicimicrobiales; family Phoenicimicrobiaceae; genus Sediminicultor. Next base: position 4,480 of record CAZWFH010000079.1, on the reverse strand, counting down.
TTTACAGTATAATTTTCCTAAGTTCACATACTGAACATAAATTATATAATTTAATCATTTGTACTGACCCCTTTTCGCGTAAAAAATTGATGGAGGTGTGAGATATGGCGGAAACAAAAACTTTAAATCTTGAGAGAATTATAAACATCCTGAAGGAACACAAAGAAGAGTTAAAAGAAAGATACGGAGTTAAGGGAATAGGCGTCTTTGGTTCTTATGTGAGAGGGGAATATAAGGGAAAAAGCGACCTTGATATACTTGTGGAATTTGAAGAGGATGCGGATGTTGATCTTTTAAAGTTTGTGAACATGGAAAACTATTTGAGTGAACTTATTGGTGTGAAGGTTGATTTAGTAGAGAGGTCTGGATTAAAGCCAAGAATAGGTAAGCACATATTAAAAGAGGCAATATCCATATGAAGAGAAAATACCTCCCTTAAAACCTATTTTTGAAAAAATCTTGAAGGATCTGGAAGAATGAGTATCTAATAAGCAGGGTCTACTAAGCAGGGTAAATTGAAAACTATAAAAACAAGACGACCGAAGGAAATATTTCTCTTATCTTGCAACTCGCAACTAAGTGCTTATAAGATAGAAAACATCCTTAAGAATCTATAGTAGGAGAATCTCTTATTTTTTAGCAAGGAGAAAATATAAAATGCCAGAAAGAAGTAAAGATTGGATGAATCAGGCAATAAAAGATTTAAAAACGGCTGAACAACTAATAAAAAATGAATCTTTTGAATGGTCCTGTTTTATAGCCCAGCAGGCAGCAGAAAAAGCGGTAAAAGCAGTATTTCAAAAATTAAATGCAGTTACCTGGGGGCACTCAATATTCGATCTTTTGAGAATCCTTTCCCAGGAACAGAAAATATTGGTAAATGAAGATTTTTTAAATTATGCCAGAAGCCTGGATAAATATTACCTTCCTACTCGATACCCTAATGGTTTTGAATCTGGAAGCCCTTATGAATATTTTACTAAAAAGGAGGCAAAAGATGCTCTCATTTATAGTAGAAAAATCATTGAATTCTGTAAAGACCTTTTGGCTTGAACAGGAAAAATTAATCAAAGAAATCCATAGAGTGGCCAATAGGGTAGGCCAAGAAAACCAAAATGTTTTAAAAATTATTTTATTTGGCTCATTAGCGGAAAGAAGAGGTGTACCTGGCAGCGATGCAGATATTATAATTATACTCAAACAAGATGATAAACCTTTTATAGATAGAATTCCAGAGTGGTCTGAAAAAATTAAAATAAATTTCCCAGTAGAAATTTTCCCCTATACTGAGAAAGAAATTAACAATCCAATTATTAAGGAAGCAATGAAGAAGGGGATTATCTTATTTGAGCGGTAAACTTCCTTTTCTGCTTGCCCTGTGAAGCCTTGCTTCACTGTGGTCATTCCCATGAAAATGGGAATCTATCTTTTTCTGCTTGCCCTGTTAAATCCAATTTTATATTTATACAGGGTCATTGCGAAGAATAAAACGACCGAAGCAATCTTATTTTCAACCGTAGGATAAGCGTCTCGCCTGTCCCCTTTTTGTACCTTATTGCTAAATTAATTTATTAGCAAATTAACCAAAAAACTGATAAAATAACAGTAAATGAATAATATATCTATTTTTGTAAAGCGAAACAATAAAATGTTAAATACAAAATGATACAGAGAACCGTTGTCTCCTGTGTTCATAATCAAGAAAGGAGGATAGACAAAATGCAAACAGCAAAAAAAGAGGTTAGTAAGCTTCTTGAAAGATTGCCAGATGATTGCGCATTAGAGGATATTCAATATCATCTTTACGTTCTTCAAAAGATCGAGCGTGGTTTAAAGGATGCAGACGAAGGGCGTGTTTACACCCAGAAAGAAGTTGAGAGGATGATGGCAAAATGGCTCGAAAAGTAAATTGGGCTTATGAAGCTACTACTGATCTTGAAGCACTTGCTGAATATATTGCTCGAGATTCCGCTTTTTATGCGTCAGCATTTGTTCGGGAAATCCGAGATGCAAGCCGTTCACTCAATGAGTTTTCTGAAAGAGGACGTATTGTTCCTGAGCTTGGCAATCCGAATATTCGTGAACTTTTTATAAGAGAATATCACCTTATTTATAGTATTGAAGAATCGCGAGTTGTTATAATAGGCCTTATCCATGGCAAAAGAGATTTGAAAAGGCTATGGAAAAGAGAAAAAAGAAAGATTAAATAATATTTTAAAATGTATTGCTACTGGTTTTACCCCGGAAGAGACCATTCAGAGGATGAAACCATTCCCGAACCTTTTACTAAGGCTGTATCTATTGGAATAGCAGTGAATCAGCCAATCAGGGACGCTTTGCTAAATCAAAATTGACAGGCTCTGCGGAAGTAGAGGTAAAGGTAATTATCCATGAAGTCTTCGTATTTTATATCCTGAGTATACTACTCTATTCTGGATATAGCATCAATCATTAAGAGATAAATATCCTGATATTTCTTGGAAAAAAATGTCTGGGATGAGAAATAAATTGATACATGAGTATTTTGGAATTGACATGGAAATACTGTGGAAGGTGGCAAAGGATGAAGTACCACCGTTTAAGCCATTAATTAAGAATATCTTAAAAAGCTTAGGTGGGTAGATAGAAACAACATTCAAGGGGTGGGATTTAAGATTAAAAAAACATATTAGTTTAGTTATCGGGATATAAAAAAATGTTGGCTACTTTTTATTTTTAATCGGGAATTGAGTGAATTCGCAACTCGTAACTTATATCTTGTATTTTAATCGGTCAATCGGTAAATTAATTTAACTGAACCTTTAGAATTTATTGATATGAAAGTCTTTGGTGGAAATATAATTGACCAAAGAGAAGATGCCTTAGAATTTGTTAAGGAACATATTCAACTACACGCAGAAATTAAAGGAACCGAAAGGATAGAGAGATGGGAGTATCCTATTGAAGCTATAAGAGAGGCGGTTACTAATGCCCTCTGTCACCGAAATTATAAAATTTCCAGTAATGTTCAGATTAGAGTTTTTGATGATAGAATCGAAATTTAGGGCTGTGGTTCTCTTCCAGAGCCATTAAGAATAGAAGATTTGAAGAAAAAGCATGATTCGGTTTTGAGAAATCCACTAATTGGAAGATGTTTCTTTTTAATTAAATATATCGAATAATGGGGAACGGGAACCAACAGGATGATTAAAAAATGTCTAAGTTCTGGTTTACCTTTCCAGAAATATCCAATGAAACAGCAAGGTTTGTTTTAAATATAATGGTTAAAAAGAGGTTGTTGAATAAAAGAGGTGAATATCCCAAATTTATCCCAAATTTATCCCAGATTATTATAAATATTCCTATTTTCTATGAGAACCGCAACTAGAGAATTAGAGGAATTATATAAAAAAAAACTTATTGAAAAAATATTATAAAAAGAGTAGGTAAAGGAAAAGATATATATTATACATTTGTGACCGAATAGTGACCGAATGATAACTTATATTTAAAGAAGTTACCGATAATAATATATCTCCTGGACAAGCAAATAAAGATTAAAACGATCTACTTGAGAAAAGACTAATCAGAAAACAGGGAAGAGGAAGAGCTATATCTTATGTTTTGAAATAAATGCACGATTTTTATTTCTTGCATTTCTCACTCAAATGTAATATAATATTTCTAAGTTCACATCTTGAACATAATGATATTATTTCTTTATAGATTTAAAGGAAAATAATGATTAAAAATGTTTTAGAAAAAGTTTTATCTGGTCTAAATGATAAAAATATAAAATTTAATGATTTAAGAAGACTTATTTTAGATTTGGGTTTTAGTGAAAGAATTAAAGGAAGTCACCATATATATTTTAAAACAGGAATTATAGAGATTATAAATCTACAGTCTTTAAAGGATAGAAAGGCTAAGGCATATCAGGTTAAACAAGTAAGAAATATAATTTTAAAATATGAACTCCATAAGGAGGAGAAAAATGTATAAATATGAAGTAATAGTTTGGTGGAGCGAAAAAGATCAGGCATATATAGGTGAAGTCCCGGAATTGCCAGGGTGTATGAGCGACGGAAAAACCTATGAAGAAGCTTTAAAAAATATTCAAGTAATTATTTCTGAATGGATAGAAACTGCAAAAAAAATAGAAAGAGAAGTTCCTAAGCCTAAAGGAAAACTTATGTATGCTTAATTTAAAGCTTGCACCTTGCAACCTTTTATTTTATCTTATCTTTAGTATTTAATACTAACGACTAATACATCTTGCATCTTGCACCTTGCAACTTTTATTAGACCTTGATGATACTTGCTGCGCATTATCAGCTTTGTTTATAAGTGTGGTGCACTTTTGGAGTAAAATATGGGGTACTTTTCGCTTGAAATTTCCATAATGGAAGATGTATAATCATTGTAGATACATTCTATAGTTCATTTTTGAAAGGAAAGTGCTTATATGCAAACTAAGATTAAAAAATGGGGCAACAGCCTG